>DLXL01000295.1:1288-6963 GCA_003448025.1 Saprospirales bacterium
TAAACCCTATAAACTCCATAAACCAAAAATCACTCCACCTTGACCCTTGACGTTTCGCTCTCGGAGCCGGTTTCACGCCGTCGGGAACCCTTAAGTTCCGTGTTGCCAAAACGATAGCTGAAGGTCAGGCGCGCATTCCGGGTATCGTTTCGTTGTAAGAAGTTAAGTTCGATATTTTCGTAGTTCACATACACATCCGAAAACTGGGTGTAAAACAGGTCGTTCAACGACAATGATAACCTGCCGCGTTTATCCCAGAAGGTTTTGGACACACCCAGATTTACGCCACCCATGGCGCCGATATCAAAAAACTCCTCGAGGAATTTGGTCATGTACCAGCCGCCAAATTCCACTTTGAAGTCGGCCGGCAGGTTAACATTAACTTGCCAATAGGCCATCCAGTTCCATTTGCTTCTTTGAAAAGTGCCGCCGAGATAAGCTGCATCGTAGGAATTGAGAATGAACTGATTGCCGCCAAATCCGTCGATCCACTTTTTGTATTTGATGGGGAAATTTACTTCAAATGCCCAGCGTTCATATTCAGCCAGGTTGGCAGAAGTAGAAAAGGTTTTGGTGCCTTCTACCCTTGGTGCGTTTTCAAAAATAACATCGTCGGTTTTGGCATAAGAAATCCGGATGAATGGCTGATTATCGTAAGTAAGTGCCAACTGACCATTGTTGGTAACCTCCGGAAGCAGGGATGGGTTACCCTGTTGGAAAGTGAGGGAGTCAATGAAAAAGGCAAAAGGATTTTGTTGCTGGAAGCTGGGGCGATTTACCCTCCGGCTGTAAGAAGATTGCACCCCGAAATGCTTTCCAATTTTATACAAAGCACTGGCGCTTGGAAACCATTGCAAGTAATTCCGATCCAACACCTCAATGCCCGCTGTAGTGCCGCTAACAATGGTTTGTTCTGCCCGCAAACCAGCGTTCAGATCGAATTTGGACAGCTTTTTAGATAAGTTCAGGTATCCGGCATTGATGTTTTCTTTATACAGGAAGTCATTGGATTGACCCGGATCTACGGTAGTTCCGCGCAGGAACTCCAGATCGTTGTCAATGGTAGCGAAGCTGGTTTTAGCGCCAACATCCGCCTTGAACGTGGAATCAAAGGGTAAAGAATAATCAAGTTTTCCGGCCAGAATATTGATGGGTTGATCTAATCGCTGCTCTGAACGGGACTCCGGAGAATTACCATCATTCTGAAAAATGTTCAGCCGACTAACATTATCCAACATATACTGACTGTAATCTACATCTGCATTCAGAACATGGCCGGTTTTTGCGTTGAACTCATGGCGCATATTGAGGTTTCCAAACGCTTGAGTTCTATCCGTTTCTGAATTGTTTTGCGTGGTAAAGGAGCCTAGGAATTGATTGTTAGCTGCATCAAGTACATTAGTGACATTGGTTGATTGGCCTCCTCCCTTACGCTGAAAACCACGGAATAGCACACCAATAGTAGTTTTTGGGCTGACGAAATAATCAGCACCTGCACGGTAATTATGTACCTCAAATGCATTGGGGTTATAATTCGTTTGGTCATAGATTTCCGTACCGATAAAACGTTTTACCTGAATCACATTGAATGAGGTTCGGGTAGCATAACTATAGGAACCAAACAGGTTCCATTTGTTTTTCCGGTAGTTCATTGAAACGGAGGGGCTAAGCCGATAAAAACTTTGATCGTCAGTTCCGGCATAAGCCAGGTCGTACCAGCTGCCGCCCGTGGTAAGTGCCACGTTTCCGTTGAATCCCAGGTTGGCGTTGCGTTTCAGGATGATATTGATAATAGCTCCTCCTGCAGCATCGAACTGTGCGCCGGGTTGGGTAATGAGTTCGATACGGTCAATTTGATCTCCGGGTAAATCGCGCAGCACCGCGTTCATATCCGCATATTGAGAAGGCTTGCCGTCGATCCAGATTTGCACACTGGAACTACCTGCCAGGGTAACCCGGTCCTGAATAACTATAACACCGGGCATTTTTTGCAGGATTTCAAGCGCAGAACCGCCGCTGGCCACCGGGCTGTCGCTCACATTCATGATCAGCCGGTCGGCTTTTTGTTCCAAAAGCGGACGTTTGGCTACTATTATTGCTTCATCAAGGATGTTGTTGGCGGGTTTAAGCGAAACATCAGCTGTTACATTTTTACTTTCTGTCAACACTTCAAATACTTCCGTTGTTTGTTCAGCATAGCCAACCATGGTTGCCTGAATGCGGTATTTACCTGGCGCTATCTGATCTAAGCGGTAATTCCCCTGCGCATCGCTGAGTGTGCCTTTTACCAAGCTGGAATCAGCGGCGTTCAGCAGGGCAACCGATACATAGCCGAGGGGTTGGCTGTTTTCGTCGGTAATGAGTCCGTTAACAGAAATTTGGGCGAATAGGGAGGTTTGGGCACAAAGTAGTGCGCACAGAAAGAACCATTTGTTCATGCGGGAGGAAGCAGGATTTTCATTAAACTTTCACAAAAAGTTTAATGACCTGCAAAAGCGCGCGAAGGTTGCACCATTTAATTTTGCAGGGCTGCTAACTCGATAAAATCAGTTGTTATTTGGACGTAAGGTTATGTTGGGAGGGTATTTGCTTTAATGAAAGACTTTTCCCCGGCATATTCGATTTCAATATCTCTAAAACAAAAATTGCCTTAACCATGATTAAAAACGTATCTTTTCGTTTCGTTCTGGCTTGTTTGCCTTTATTTTTTGCCTGTTCTAAAACGGATGAGCCTACCTCCGCATGCGAGGCTGCGGTTACTGAATTCACGAGTGAAGCCTCCGGTTTTTTTGATTATTTTACGGCCATTAATACCGAAACAGGGGCTTCATTGGTTTCCGGTAATGAGGTAACACTTAAGGTGGAGGGCGATTTTATCCGGGTGCTTGACTTTTCGATCAACATTTGTCAGATCAAAGGGTATCAACTGGAGCATATTGGCCCGGGTAGAGTTTTGATCATTTACTTGTAAACATCCGCTTTAGCGTGTCTCTGAAAAATGAAATACCTGACGTTTTTGCTCGCATTTTCCACCTTTCTTTTGTCTTGCAAAAAGGACAGGGATTTTTCTGTTAATGCGCTGGCAATCAGTACCGTAAGCAATCTTTTGGTTGACCGCCAAACGCATTGGTGGCACAATAATGTATCTGATACCCTTCTGTTAAACAGTAATATCCAGTATGGCGCTTCTGTGGTATTTTACCAAATCGACGGTTCAGATACGATCAACGTTTCGGATCAGGTATTGGATGATGCCAACAAAGCCCTGCTGTTCTGGGAAACCTCGGATCCTGGTGGCACGATAGATTTTAAAGGCGCTTTTGAAGTCAGCCAGGGAACGCAGGCTTTTCTACAGTCTGCTCAGGCCGGCGGGCCTCATACGCTGGGGCTGAAACTGTTGTATCAGGCAGACCCTAATGTACAAACCGGCGATGTGGTACTGACGGCTTTTTTGCCTGTGGTGGTGCGGTAGTTATTGATTAAACATATACCTAAACCATACACCTATGAAAAACCTATGCCTCTTCTTTCTTCTCCTGTTTGCCGCCCAACTACCGGCCCAATTACCCAAAATCCTGATTCAGGACGGGGTGTTCCTGGACGAAACCGGCGATTGTTTCACGCCGTTTGGCTATAATTATCTCGGCGATCCGGCGTTGCTGGAAGACGATTGGTTGACGAGCGAGGGCTGGAACCGGCACCGGGAAAATTTCCGGGAAATGCGCGGTTATCAGGCCAATACCGTGCGTATTCATTTGCAATACAACCGCTTCATGACCGATGCGCACACACCGGACCTAACGGCTTTCAACCGGCTGGCCGAACTGGTGCAAATGGCGGAAGAAGAGCAGCTTTACCTGCTCATTACCGGACTTTCGGCCTACCGCGCAGCTGATCAGCCGGCCTGGTACAACAACCTGGACGAAACGGGCCGGTGGGCCACACAGGCGCTTTTCTGGAGTAAAGTGGCGGAAACAGTGGGCGGTTCAGGCGCTGTTTTCGGGTACGATCTGATGAATGAACCCGTGATGAACGATACTACTACCTGGCTGCCCGGCGCCCCGTTTGGTGACTATCAGTTTGTGCAAAACCTGACCCGCACACCCAATGGCAGAACTTTTGATCAGATAGTGCACCAATGGTCGGCACAAATGGTGCAGGCCATCAGGGCTAAGGATGCCGTTACGCCCATTACCACAGGGTTTATTGCCTGCGGGCCCGTAAAGCTGCTGAGTGCCGAGCTGGACTTCATCAGCACCCACACTTATCCATCGCCTAATACCGATCCGCCAAGCTTTTGCAGTATGCGCCTGGATGATCTGCTCCATTTGGTTGATATCAATCAGGATACCAAACCCTTTGTTATTTCCGAAATTGCCATGCTGGCGTCTTTTGCCGAAACGGATTCTTTTATGCGCATGGCTTGCCCTCAGGTGAATGGCTGGATGAACCATTATCATGGCAAGCGACTGGAGGAATTTTCGGATACCAATTGGGTGGAGGTTTTTCAACGGTATAACCTCAACTGGTTTAAATCCCAATACAATCAGGCGCATCAATGTCAGGCTGCCTGCGGCGGGAATGTGGCTTGTTTGCCGGCGGCTGAACCAGACCCGCACCTCACTTTTCTTATAACAAAGGGTGGTGGGTGGAAGGATGAAAGCGGGTATGATCATGAAATACTCAATTATAACGTTGGCGGCGGAACAGGATCAGGTAATCAGCCAAGCGGGGCGCTGAATTTTTTCACCATTTTTAATGCGTTTCTTCAAATAGAAGACACAGAGCGTCTGCAATTCCGGAACGATCAGTCGTTTACCATCCTGATGATGGTGCATCCGCGTACAATGCCGTTTGGCACTCTGCTGGCGGCTGACGACAAAGATTTACTTGATGGAGATGCGCCGGCGGCACGGGATGTGGTGCGTTTGGAGGTGAACGATTCGGGGTTGTTTGACGGCCAGGTGCCAAATGATGGTGTGTTTTATTTCACCTTCACGTACGGGCACGACAACAGCACGTTTTTCACTCCTTTAGAAAGACTGGAATCAGGTTGTTTTCAATCCAATGAATGGTATGCAGTAGCGGCTGTGTACGACCACGGCAAAGATTCCAGCTATTTGTACGTGAACGGTCATTTGCAGGATCAGATAGCACATCAGATAACAGTACCCTGGCATTGCACCGGCCAAGCTATCTATATTGGCAGAAACGATATTTACCAACCTGCTTTGCCTGTTTATTACAACGGGAAAATAGAATTTATCAAACTTTTC
Source organism: Saprospirales bacterium (assembly GCA_003448025.1). Taxonomy (GTDB): domain Bacteria; phylum Bacteroidota; class Bacteroidia; order Chitinophagales; family Saprospiraceae; genus M3007. The sequence continues at coordinate 6,565 of DLXL01000295.1, forward strand.
AACCGCGCACTGGCGCCTCAGGAACTGGCCCCCTGTGCCACAACACCCAACAATGTGGTGTGTACAGAAGTGGTATCCATTGTGGATCCCGGTAGTCCTTCACCCATCAGTATTCAACCCAACCCTGCGCGTACCGTGGCTACCCTTACCTGGGATCAACATATTGAGCCAAATTCCATTTACCTGATAGACGTGGCAGGTCGTGTCCTTTACCATTGGGAAATGGAATTGACCCAGCCCTACCAGCTACCATTACACAACTTGCCGGCCGGCATCTATAGCATACGAATCACCGATCGGCATGGAAGGGCTTGGGTGGAGAAGTTGGTGGTTGGTGAGTAAGGGGTCATTTGGGTCATTTAGGAGTCATTTTGAGTCATTTGGGTCATTTTACCAACG
>DLXL01000295.1:7306-7592 GCA_003448025.1 Saprospirales bacterium
CGTTGGTAAAATGACCCAAATGACCCTAAAATGACTCCTAAATGTCCCCAAAATGTCCCCACTTTAATACCCCAAACTTTCCTACCTTTGCACTCAGCTTATGTCAGTCGGAAAAACGCTCCTCGATCGCCCGAAATTTGCGCTTACGCTTGAGCGCCTGTGTCATCAATTGCTTGAGGACTGGGGCGACTTTTCCAATGCCTGTATTATTGGCATTCAGCCTCGCGGCACGCTGCTTTCCAACCGCGTTCATGAGCGATTGGAAGCCCTCACTGGCAAAAAAATT
>DLXL01000295.1:7710-8114 GCA_003448025.1 Saprospirales bacterium
AGCCCTCACAGGCAAAAAAATTGAGTACGGTAAACTGGATATTACCTTTTACCGCGACGATTTCAGAATGCCCAGCGGCCCGTTGGCGCCGCATCCCAACGAAATTGACTTCATTGTAGCCGATAAAAGAGTGCTGCTCGTAGATGATGTGCTCTATACCGGTCGAAGCATCACCGCAGCTCTTGCAGCCCTTCAGCACTATGGTCGCCCGGCATCTGTAGAACTGCTGGTACTGGTAGACCGCCGTTTTAACCGCCATCTGCCCGTGCAGCCGGATTATTACGGCATCACCGTAGATGCCCTCGACGAAGCGTATGTAAAAGTGCGCTGGCAGGAAACCCACGGTGAAGATGAAATTCTGTTGTTTGATAAAAAACCTTGACGGTTTACGGTAGACGGCTTAC
>DLXL01000295.1:8348-11133 GCA_003448025.1 Saprospirales bacterium
CCCCCCCCCCCCCTTTCTCCCCCCCCCCCGAAACCCTCCACCGTAAACAATGAAAGGACTTTCCACACGCCACCTGATCGGCATCAAGAACATTACCGCAGATGACATTCAGCTCATCTTCGAAACTGCCGATAATTTCAAAGAAGTAATCAACCGGCCGATTAAAAAAGTCCCTTCCCTTCGCGATATCACGGTAGCCAATCTGTTTTTTGAAAGCAGTACCCGCACCCGTGTTTCTTTTGAGCTGGCTGAACGCCGCCTGAGTGCCGATACCGTCAATTTTGCAGCCAGCTCCTCCAGTGTAAGCAAGGGTGAGACGTTGTTGGATACGGTGAACAACATTCTGGCCATGAAGGTGGATATGGTGGTGATGCGCCACCCGGCTCCGGGCGCCTGTGTGTATCTTTCCACGCGTATACCGGCCAATATCATCAATGCCGGCGATGGCACCCATGAACACCCCACACAAGCCTTGCTGGACGCCTTTTCCATCAGGGAAAAACTGGGCGGCGACCTGGCCGGTAAAAAAATTGCTATCATCGGCGATATCCTGCACAGTCGGGTAGCGCTGAGTAATGTGTTTTGTCTGCAAAAGCTTGGCGCCAAAGTGCGGGTTTGTGGTCCGCCCACACTCATTCCCAAACATTATGGAGCACTGGGTGTGGAGATCAGTCATGATGTGCGCGAAACCCTCCGTTGGTGTGATGTGGCCAACGTACTGCGTATTCAGCTGGAACGGCAAGACATCAAGTTTTTTCCCAGTTTACGGGAATACCATCAGTATTTCGGCATTACCAAACAAATGCTGGATGAGCTGGACAAGGAAATTGTGATCATGCACCCCGGCCCTATCAACCGCGGTGTAGAGCTTTCATCTGATGTGGCCGATGGCCCGCACAACATCATCCTTCAGCAAGTAGAAAACGGTGTAGCCGTGCGAATGGCAGTGCTGTATTTGCTGGCTGCGGGTAATTAAAGGCCGGGAAGAGCTTTTCACCACTAAGCCACGAAGAGCACTAAGAAAGTTTCCTCGACCATTAGTGTCCTTAGTGACTTAGTGGTGAAAATCCCTCCCGCTCATCCTGGTGAATAAAAAAAATCTATGCTTCCCTCCAACCTCATCACCATCCCTTTCGAACTGGAAAATGTTTCGGCACAAGCCGATGAGGCGGAGCTGTTGGCCTTACTCTCCGACCGGATTGAAGAAATGCTGGAACGCCGGCCGGAATACCTGATGAGTTTGTTGTACCGCCTGGATGTTCTGGAGGAAAAAATACGCCCTGTCATGCGTCCGGATGCGCCCGAACCTGCACATGTAGGACTGGCCCGGTTGGTGCTGGAACGCCAGAAACAACGCGCAGAAACCAAGCAAACCATTAAGCCCGATGCCCTCGAAGGGATGGAGGGCTGGGAGTGGTAAGCAAATCATCTTTGCTTTTTGTTATCTACGGGGGCACTTACAAAAATTATATTCTGTCAAAATTGCGCAACTTACTGCATTGATTCGTTTTTGCGGTACAACTTTGCTTACTTTTGCACCTGATTTTTTACCTAACCGCTTTTATCCATGAATAAGCCAAGCACAGCTCGCGAAGATCGATACCAACATCATGATTATTACGGCATGGACGAATTGCTCACTGCCGAACACCTCCTTGCCCGCGATGCCGTGCGCCAATGGGTAAAATCTGAGGTTAGCCCCATTATTGAAGACTATGCCAATCGTGCGGAATGTCCTACCCACCTGTTTAAAGGTCTTGCTGAAATTGGCGCATTCGGACCATCCCTTCCGGCTGAATATGGCTGCGGTGGCATGGACGAAATCGCCTACGGTGTGATCATGCAGGAACTGGAACGCGGTGATTCCGGCATACGCTCTATGGCCTCGGTGCAAGGCTCTCTGGTGATGTACCCCATCTACCGTTTTGGTTCTGAGGAGCAGCGCAAGCACTACCTGCCAAAATTGGCCAAGGGTGAATTCATCGGATGCTTCGGACTTACCGAACCTGATGCCGGCTCCAATCCGGGAGGTATGCTCACCAATATAAAGGACGACGGCGATTCTTATATTCTGAACGGGTCCAAAATGTGGATCACCAACTCTCCGGTGGCTGATATCGCCGTAGTTTGGGCAAAAAATGAAGAAGGCCGTATTATTGGGATGATTGTGGAAAAGGGCATGAAAGGTTTTTCCGCGCCTGAAATTCACGGCAAATGGAGCCTTCGCGCCAGCATCACCGGCGAACTGGTGTTTGAAGACGTACGTGTACCAAAGAAAAACATATTGCCTAATGTCCAGGGTCTGAAAGGACCACTCTCCTGCCTCACCAAAGCGCGTTATGGCATTGCCTGGGGAGCTATCGGTGCAGCACTGGATTGTTATGATTCTGCTCTTCGTTACTCCAAAGAGCGCATCCAGTTTGGCAAACCCATCGGCGGCTTCCAGCTTACACAAAAAAAGCTGGCGGAAATGATCACCGAAATCACCAAAGCTCAACTACTCACCTGGCGCCTTGGCACCCTGGCCAATGAAGGTCGGCATACACCGGCTCAGGTATCCATGGCCAAACGCAACAACGTACACATGGCGCTGGAAGTGGCCCGTGAAGCCCGCCAGATTCACGGCGGCATGGGTATCACCAATGAGTATCCGGTAATGCGTCATATGATGAATCTTGAAACCGTGCTTACCTATGAAGGCACCCACGATATCCACCTGCTGATTACCGGCCAGGATGTTACAGGGATTGCAGCGTATGAATAGTGTTTGAGTGTTTTGGTGTTT
>DLXL01000438.1 GCA_003448025.1 Saprospirales bacterium
AAACCCCATAAACCCCCATAAACCTCATAAACAGATCTAAACATGAAAAACACTGACAATAAAGCTATTGAAGAAAAGCAGTACGTGCTGGGCACCGAGCGCGCAGAACTACATCGGCTCGGGTTGCAGCATCAGGTCTGGTCGGCGGAAGCAAGGCGGGGCTGGGAACTCGGCGGCTTCCGCAACGGGCACACCCTGCTCGACCTCGGTTGTGGCCCTGGTTTTTGTACCACCGAACTGGCCTATCTGGCCAGCGAAAAAGGCAAGGTGATTGGAGTAGATTTTGCGGCCAATTACGTCTCGTTTCTGCAGCAACAATCGGCCTTGCATGGATTGGATATTGAGGTGCAACATGCCTCATTCGACACCATGGAGTTGCAGTCCAACAGTCTGGATGGCGCCTTTGCGCGGTGGGCCCTGGCGTGGGTATCCAACCCGGAGGAGGTGATTGCCCGGGTAAAAGAAGCCCTCAAACCCGGCGGTCGATTCGTTATCCAGGAATATTTCGACTGGTCGGTATTTCAGACAGAACCGGCTTTGCCAACACTGAAAAAGGCTATTTCGGCCTGCTACCGCTCCATGAAAGAACAGGCAGGCGATATTGACGTGGGTCGTCACATTCCCGCCATGGCTGCCCGTTTGGGTCTGAAAGTAGTGCATACCCGTGTCATCGCCAAGTTGACGGGGCCGGCCGAGCTTACCTGGCACTGGCCTTATTCCTTTTTAGTCATTTACCTGCCCAAAATTGCCGAGCGTGGATTTCTTACCCCGGAAGAAGTGACGCAGGCACTGCATGAATTCAATCAAATCTCGGATATTCCTACAGCCCGGATACTGTGTCCGGTGGTGCTGGAGGTGGTTTTGGAAAAGTAGTTGGTGGAGTTTTTTTTTACCGCGGAGGCGCAGAGACGCAGAGGGATACACCTCCGCGGCAAAAAACACTCCACCCCTCATCTCTGCATCTCCGCGACTCCGCGGTAAAAAAACAACATTGACAGACCATGAAAAAATCACAAATCAACCCTGCACCCAAATACTTTGACCGGTACATCAACCTTTTTAACGATTTGGACCTGGACGCTGCTTTTCGGGAAAGTGAAGCTGAATTTGACGCTTTTGACTGGGAAAAATGTCGGGAAATAGGCCTAAACGTGTATGCGCCCGGCAAGTGGACCATTCCGGATGTGTTGCAGCATTTGCTGGATTGGGAACGCATTATGACTTACCGGGCCCTGGGTTTTGCCAGAGGAATGTTTCAAACAGCGCCCGGGCATGATGAAAACCTGATGGCTGAAAATGCCGGTGCTTCGGCGAGAAACCTGGAAGAAATCCTGACTGAAATGAAAACCCTCCGCGCATCAACCCGACAGTTTTTTCTGAGTTTGAACGAGTCGCAAATGCTTCAGCCCGGCGTTTGCTGGGAAGCGCAGATGTCGCCGCTGGCGCTGGCGTTTACTATTTTAGGACATCAGCGGCATCATTTCAGGATTCTGCAGGAGCGGTATTTCAGTTTGTAACACATGCCAGTTCAAGTCATTTTTCTCATTGCGCCGCGCACCCATTTTTTGGACCTGGCGGGTCCGGATCAGGTGTTTAGCGAGGCCATTTTTTATAAGGCGCCGTTTGAAGTGCGCTATTGTTCTTTTGCTCCGGAAAAAGCCGGAACGGCTTCGGGTTTGCAGTTTGCCAACCTACCCCATTATTCGGAAATCAGGGTGGAAAAAGGGGATTATGTGTTCATTCCAGGTATGGATTTAGAGATGATTGAGCGCTCACTTAATTCTAATATTGTTGATGTACATCATTGGTTATCATTAGCTTATGAAAAAGGAGCGCAGCTGTGTTCGGTGTGTACGGGCGCATTTTTGTTGGGAGCGGCCGGACTGCTGGATGGCAAGCCCTGCACCACGCACTGGAAGTACACCCAGCGTTTGCAGCAGCGTTTTCCGCAGGCTAAAGTGCAGGAAAATGTGTTGTACACAGACCGCGACGGCATTTTTACCAGTGCCGGCATAGCCTCAGGCGTGGACCTTGCCTTGCATATTGTAGAACGCGAGATGGGCGGCTATTTTGCCAACAAAGTAGCCCGGGAAATTGTGGTGTATATCCGCAGGCCCGGAGAACAATCGCAGCAGAGTATATTTTTGAGTTACCGAAACCATATTCATTCCGGGGTGCACGCCGTACAGGATTACCTCACCGAAAACCTGCACCGGAAAAACCCCCTTTCCGAGCTGGCGGCGCTGGCCAATATGAGTCCGCGCAATTTTACCCGCGTGTTTAAAAAAGAAACCGGCATTGCCGTTGGCAAATACATTGCCCGCCTCCGTCATGAACGGCTGCAGGAATTATGCAAAAACCCCGACCTGTCAAGAGCACAGCTGGCTCAGCAACTGGGTTTGAAAAGCGAGCGGCAAGTGAGCAGGCTGATCCGATAAAGGCAACTGTTTTTTCATAGCTGTAAGAAAACTGCCTGAACTTGCGGATAATGAGGAGTAGTTTTTTACCGCAGAGACGCAGAGGTATAGTAAAAAACGCTCCGCCTACCCTCTCCGCGCCTCTGCGTCTCTGCGGTAAAAAAAACCTCTACACTGAAAACAACGCATCCATCAAATCAACATGGAGGAGTCTTTTATACAGCTGGTTACCCAACACAAAGCGCTGATCTACAAGGTCTGTCGCACTTTCCGGGAGAATGATCCGGAGGGTGCGCGCGATCTGTTTCAGGATATTGTGGCGGAGCTTTGGCGGGCATTTCCACGCTATAACGGAACGGCTAAATGGACCACCTGGGCTTATCGGATAGCCTTGTATGTGGCCATTACCCAGCAGCGCCGGCGCAAGCTACACATGGTTCCGTTTACAGGTATGGAGCCGCCCCCCGTTCCGGAGCCAAACGAGCAACTTGCCGCGCTTCATCAGGCCATTGTCCGGTTGAACGAACCCGACAAAGCCCTTATTCTGTTGTATCTCGATGATCTGTCTTATGCTGACATGGCTGAAATAACCGGACTGACGGAAACCCACATTGGTGTAAAACTCAGTCGGATAAAATCTAAACTCAAAAACCTGCTTTTTCATGGAAAATCATAAGGAAATACCCGATTTGGAACATCTAAAGGCGGCCTGGAACCATGAACTTGAACAGCAGGCAGAAGCCGCGCCCTATATTAACCAGCAAAATCTGCTAACCATGATGCATCAACGCACCCATTCAACCCTTGCGCGTTTGAAGCGCAACCTGCTTATTGAGATCATCAGCACAGCGTTTATGTTGGCTGCCGTCTATGGCTACACGCTTTGGACTGACCAACATATTTCACCCCTTATTTGGCTACTCATTGTACTGGTTACCTTTTCCGGTCACGTAGCCCTTTTTATTTCCCTGTATCAACAGGATCAGCGCAGTGCCTTGGATGTAAAAGAAGCACTGGATATCAGTGTGCTGCACACCGGAAAATTTGTTCGATTGGGCAAACAAACCGCCTGGGTTGCAAGCGCCATTGTTCTATTCGCTGGAATTCAATGGCTGCTTCAACAGGAAATGTCTTTCAGACCGGCGTTGGTGCAGGGAATATATAGTGTGTTGGCAGCTATCGGTGTATATACGTTGATACATTTTTATATAGAAAAACTATACGGACAATATTATAAGCAACTATTGAAGCATCAGGAGGAATTATTGGAGTGAGGTTGTTTTTTTACCGCAGAGGCGCGGAGAAGCGGAGATTTTATTATTTACCGCAGAGGCGCGGAGACGCGGAG
>DLXL01000434.1:0-4548 GCA_003448025.1 Saprospirales bacterium
GTTTATGTGGTTTATGGGGTTTATGTAGGGGTGACCCGCGTGGTCGCCCTTCGGGTTTATGGGGTTTATGAGGTTGAGGTTAGAATTTGAATCCTTTCCAGTATGCTATCAAAATAAATCCGGTGATGGCGCCTCCAAGGTGTGCAAAGTGCGCTATTCCGGTCGAAACGCCCCCGATTCCAAAAAAGAGTTCTGCTGCGGCCATAATTGGCACAAAATACTTAGCTTTCAAGGCGATAGGTGGGAAAAGCATCCTGATTTCCAGATTGGGAAAATTAATGGCAAATGCAACCATGATTCCGAATACTGCCCCGGAAGCGCCGAGCATGGCGCCATTCCAGGTACCTGGATCAACGCCCAATTGCTGAAGCTCCCAGTATTGAACGCCCATGTGGATAGCCCATGCACCTATTCCGCAGGAAAGATAATAAAAAAGAAACCGTTGAGGCCCCCACACCATTTCCACCATAGAGCCAAACCAGTAAATCCCCAGCATATTGAACAACAGGTGCATAAAACTCCCGTGCATAAACATGTGAGTGGCAACCTGAAATGGCTCAAAGTGTGGCGAGCCTGGTAAAAATGAAGCCAGATACATTCGCCCCATCACATCATAATCAAAGGTTTCGTAGTTAAACACGTCCTGTCCAAGCAGTAAAAAAGAACCCAAAAAAACGACAATGTTGATGAGGATCAACTGGCCGGAAACACCCCTGAAAGGAAGATTAAAAAACGAATTTGACATGCTTATGAAAACTGTTTCTGGAGTTCTTCCAGGTCATATTGAATAAAACATTTCCGGCCCGACGGACTATTAAAAGGTACCGCGCAGGCAAAAAGCCGGTCTATCAAATCCTGCATCTCAGGCACACTAAGCGACTGACCTTTCCGCAGGGAGGCATTTCTGGCCATGGATCGGGCCAGATTATCCCTGGCGCCCAATTGTAATTCCAGATTGCCTTTATACTGCTCCAACACCTTTTGCAACAAAGCTTCTTCTGAAATACCCTGACGCAGCTCCGCCGGTGAGCCGTGAATAGCAAATGTGTTGCCACCAAACGCTGAAATTTCGAATCCCAGGCAATTCACTTCGTCCAAAATATCCCGCAATAAATGTGCATCGGCGGCAGAAAGTTCTATGGTTTTGGGAAATAATGCTTTTTGAGTGGCAATGGGTTGATATTCCAGCGCAGCCAGGTAGCGCTCATACAGCACCCGTTCGCTGGCTGCTTGTTGATCTATCAGCAGAAACCCGGATTTGATATGACTGATAATGTATTGACTATGCACCTGATAGGGCTCCCGCTGACCTTTGGAAAAGGTTTCAGCAGCATCGTCCATTTCCAACACCTCTACTCCGGGTCGGGTGCCTATCGATGGTCCGTTCGTAATTAAAAGCTGATCAGGGTCTTCTTCCGGAACAGAAGCACCGGAGCCTTTTTCAAACAATTCCAGCCCTTTATACAGTTTTTCCCAATTTTCCAGGTTGCTGACATGACGTGAATCTGCCTCATCATCCTTGTCAAATTTGCTGGTTCGGAAAGAGCCTACTGAGTTTGCTTCCCGCTCAGGCCTGAGCACCGGTGCAGGCGCGAGTCGCTGTTGAAAAGCCGGCTCTTGTTCGAAATCAAGGGTAGGAGTCACGTTATGACTCCCGAGCGCATGCCTGACAGCCACCTTCAGAAAATTGTATACCAACCGCTCGTCGTCAAACTTGATTTCCTGTTTGGTAGGATGCACGTTGATGTCCACGCTGGCCGGATCAATATCCAGGAACAATACATATAACGGGTAAGTATCAGTAGGAAGCAGATCTTCATAGGCACTCATCACGGCATGATGAAGGTAGTTGCTGCGGATAAAGCGTTTATTGACAAAGAAAAGCTGCTCACCTCTTGTCTTTTTGACATAATCCGGTTTGCCAACAAATCCGGAGATATGAAGAATATCCGTTTCCTGTTCTGCCGGAACAAGTTTCTTATTCACCGGTTCTCCAAAAATTTTCACCACCCGCTGGCGCAGATTTCCTACCGGCAGATGAAAGATCTCTGCATCATTATGGTGCATGGTGAAATGCACATCCGGGTTGGCCATGGCCACGCGTTGAAATTCATCCAGGATATGCCGGGTTTCTACCGGATCTGCCTTGAGAAAACTCTTGCGGGCAGGCACGGTATAAAAGAGATTTTTAACGGAAATACTGGTGCCTTGCGGGGCCTGACAGGGTTCCTGAATTTTTACGTAGGAATCTTCCACTACCAAACGTGTACCCAGTTCATCGGTGGCACGACGGGTTTTCATTTCTACCTGAGCTACTGCAGCAATGGAAGCCAGCGCTTCTCCCCGAAAACCAAAGGTGTGAAGGGCAAAAAGGTCTTTAGCTTCCCGGATCTTGGAAGTAGCATGTCGTTCAAAACTCATCCGGGCATCGGTTTCCGACATTCCACAGCCATTGTCAATGACCTGGATCAGGGTTTTCCCGGCATCCCTTACAATTAACTGGATTTTATTTGCTCCGGCATCCACGGCATTTTCCAGTAACTCCTTTACAACGGAGGCAGGGCGCTGAACCACCTCTCCTGCAGCAATCTGGTTCGCTACACTATCGGGCAATAATTGTATCACATCAGCCATAAGAGAACAAAGATACAAAACGTCGATTATGCGATGGTTGGCGGTTGTGCGGATTTAAGCGGTTTGTGGATAATTTAACGATCAAAGCAGGGTATAATCCGACAATTTATTTGATTACACTCACTTTGGCGCCGTCTACCAGGTTTAACTGGCCGGTAAGAACCACTTTTTCCCCGGGCATTGCACCGGAGGTCACCTCAATTTTATCGCCGTAAACTCCCCCAAGTGCAATAGGCCGAAGTACGGCCATGGAATCCCCTTGTACCACATATACTTTAGGGTCCTGCAGGCTGCCTGCAATTACTTTACGCGGAAGCGTATACCCCTGCCGATTGGCATCAAAGGTGAATTTAGCTTTGGCGTGCATACCACCACGCAGAGGATTGCCTTTGGGATTCACCACTTCAATTTCTACATCGTAAGTAAAGGCATTATCCGCGCGCAATCCGATATTGGTTACGCGACCAGGGATTACAACATCCGGAAACACATCAGCCCTTACGGCTACCTGTTGACCTTTTTTTACATTCAGGACATCTCGTTCAGTCACTTTTACCATCAGGAACAATTTTTCCAGATTGGTCATTTGCGCCACCTGAATACCTGGCCCAATGACACTGCCGCGCTCTATGAAACGCATACCCATGGTGCCGGTCATAGGGGCTTTGATACTGGTGTTGGCAATTTGTTTTTTCAGGCCTTTTTCTTTGGCCTCGGCCGCTAAAATGCCCAGTTCCAGGTCTTCAATTTTATTTTTAGGTGCAGCTTCACCTTCAATCAGGTTGGTCAGTCGCTCGCGATCTTTACGAAGTTTGGCTAAATTTGCCTGGGTGGCCTCCAACTCAATGCGCAGCAGTTCATCATCCACTTTGGCAATTACATCACCTTCCTGAAGCCATTCGCCCTTGTTTTTATAGGTTTCCAGCACCCTGCCTGCGGTTTCAGAGATCACAAACATCTCCTTGAATGCCAGGAAAATGCCATCAGCTTCCAGGTGGTTGGCCAGGGTTTCCAATTTAGGCTCCACCACCTCAACCGGCACAAATGCGCGCCGCATATTGGACAATTCTGCTTCAGTTTCCAGCTGTTTCTTATTTACATACAGCTTCCAGGCCGCAATAGCAATCAGCAGCAAAAGTGCAATCCAGAGTAAGGAACGTTGTTTCAAAGTAAAATTTTGGGCAAAGATAGCAAAGCCTCCTTCCAAAACCCACCTCACTCCCGCCTCATTTCGTAGTTTTGCACCACTATTCATTCACTTACTCCTTGACGCATTGATCAAAGCATCACGTATCGTCCATCTAACAGACGCCCGCTACTTCGCCGCCCGGGAAGTGGACTATCTGGGTTTTAACCTGGAAGAAGCCACCGAAGGCTATTTGGATCCCATGTACATGAAAGCCATTCGTGAATGGGTGGAAGGTCCCAAAATTGTTGGCGAGTTTAGCAGCGCCCCTATTGAAGTGGTGCGTGAATCTGCCGCTTTTTTTGGTTTGGACGCGGTACAGGTTTCCGCAGCCAATCACGGCAATCAGTTGGCGGATCTGGGCGGCCTGGAGGTGATACTATCGGTTAAGATAACCCCTAATGGGCTGGAAGTACCCGCAGAAACCTTGAAACAATATGCTGCCCTGGTGGATGTTTTATTGTTTGAGGCAACGCCAGACACGGATGTTCAGGCTCTTTTTGCGTCTGCTCCGGACTTCTGGCGCAACCTTTTCCGGCAAAAACCTGCTCTGCTTCAGGCCAATGTACCGGCCGAAGCCTGGCCCGAACTGATCCGGGAATACCAGCTTGCCGGCCTGGGACTCACCGGCAGCGAAGAAGAACAAACCGGCGTGAAGTCGTTTGATGAGATTGAAGAAATCTTTGAAATATTAGACGGTGGACGGTAGACGGTGGACGGCCTACGGT
>DLXL01000434.1:4844-8597 GCA_003448025.1 Saprospirales bacterium
GTAAGCCGTCTACCGTCCACCGTAACTATGCTCAACATCATTTCATACAATGTCAATGGCATCCGCTCCGCTATTTCCAAAGGATTTTGGGAGTGGTTGGCACAGGAAAATCCGGATATCATTTGTTTACAGGAAATCAAAGCTATGCGCTCTGATGTACCACTTCTGGAACTGGAAGCCCTGGGCTATGAACATCACTGGTTTGAAGCCGAGAAAAAAGGCTACAGCGGGGTGGCTACTTTTTGCAAAAAATCGCCTACCCTGGTAGCACAAGGTTGCGGCATGCCGGGGTACGACGGTGAGGGACGGATTTTGCGTACGGATTTTAACGACTGGACCCTGCTGAACTGCTATTTCCCTTCAGGCACTACGGGCGATGTGCGTCAGGCATTCAAGATGCAGTTTCTGGAAGATTTTACCGGCTGGATAGAAAACCTGCGCAAAGAGCGGCCCAAACTGATCATTCTGGGCGATATGAACATTGCCCACGAAGAAATAGACATACATGACCCCAAAGGCAACAAAAACAGTTCAGGCTTTTTACCCGAAGAACGCGCCTGGATGACCAATTGGCTTTCCCGAGGTTTCACGGATGCCTTCCGGTATAAAAATCCCGAAATGGCAGAATACAGCTGGTGGAGCTTTCGGGCCGGGTCAAGAGCCAGAAATAAAGGCTGGAGAATTGATTATCAGGTAGTTACCGACAATCTAAAGGACAAAATCACTTACGCCAGGCAGTTGAATGATGTGGTACATTCCGACCATTGTCCGGTGAAAGTGCTAATAGATTTGTAACCTATGGGAAAAAAAACTTCCAACCCGGAAACCAATTACCCTAAAAAAGGTTTGAGGCACTGCATCCTTCTTTCTTGCCCCGCATACAATGGCTGATCAAGCTCAAAAATTCAATTTCTCGCTATTCCGGCAGGTTATGCGCATGGTGAAGCCCTACCAAAAGGTCTTCTGGTTCACCGTAACGCTTACCCTTATTCTTTCACCACTGGCCGTCCTGCGCCCCAAACTCATTGAGCGCATGGTAGACGATGCCATCGTTCCGGGAGATGTGGCCGGACTCACCTTCATGACCTGTCTGATCCTGGGGGTGTTGCTGCTGGAAGTAGTGCTGCGCTATTTTTTTCTGTACCATGCCGACTGGCTGGGGCAGGCCACCATCCGCGACCTGCGGGTGAAGGTATTCAACCACATTACTTCGCTGAATCTCCGGTACTTCGATAAAACACCCATCGGGCAAAGCACCACCCGTACCATCAACGATATTGAGGCCATTAATACCATCTTTAGTGAAGGCAGCGTAACCATCCTGGCCGATTTAATGACCATCTTTGCGGTGTTGATAGTCATGTTTACCACTTCCTGGAAACTGACACTGGTGGTCCTCTCCGTTTTCCCGCTGCTCATTTGGGGCAGTTATCAGTTCAAGGAAAGTGTGCGCAAAAGTTTTGAAAAAGTGCGCAACCACATTGCCACCATGAACGCCTACCTGCAGGAACGCATCAGCGGTATGCGCATTGTTCAGATCTTTAATGCCGAAGAACGGGAAGCGGAAAAATTCAAAAAAATCAACCACGACTACACCTCCGCCAACCTGAAGGCCATCTTTGCCTACGCCATCTTTTTTCCTGTGGTAGACATCATTTCAGCCCTATCACTGGGCCTGATGGTTTGGTATGGTGCGCGGGGTGTGCTTAGCAACGACATTTCTATTGGTATTCTGGTAGCATTTCCGCTGTATATCAGCATGTTGTATCGCCCTATCCGGATGCTGGCAGATAAATTTAATACCCTGCAAATGGGCCTGATTGCAGCAGAAAGGGTGTTTAAATTATTGGAAACCAAGGAAATTGTTCAAAATTCCGGTCACCTGGCGCCCAAAAAACTTAAAGGGGAGGTAGCTTTTGAAAACGTCTGGTTCTCCTATTCCTGCAATCTGGAAACCGATGCGCAGTTGCGCGATGTATCCTTTCAAATAAATCCCGGCGAAACCCTGGCCATTGTGTGTAGTACCGGCAGCGGCAAAACCACCATCATCAGTCTGCTCAACCGTTTTTACGAAATCCAAAAAGGCAATATCCCCATCGACGGTCAGGAACTGCACGATTACGACGTATTTGCCTTGCGCCGGCATATTGCCGTGGTGTTGCAGGATGTTTTCCTGTTCTCCGGAACGGTGCTGGAAAACATCACTCTCCGCGACCCCAATATCACGGAAGAACAGGTGATTGAAGCTGCCAAAATGATAGGCGCACACAAATTCATTAAAAAACTACCGGGCGGCTACCACTATCAGGTGATGGAACGCGGAGCGACCCTCTCTATGGGCCAACGCCAGCTTATTTCCTTTGTGCGGGCACTGGTATTCAATCCGGAAATCCTCATCCTGGATGAAGCAACCTCTTCCATCGACCCGGAATCTGAAGGCATTATTCAGCATGCCATCGAGAAACTGATTGCTCGTCGCACCAGCATCATCATTGCGCACCGTCTCAGCACCATCCGCAGGGCAACCAATATTCTGGTGCTCGACAAAGGAGAAGTAAAAGAGTTTGGACCACATGAGGCGCTGTTAGGTATAGAGAACGGTAAATACCGCGAACTGTATGAAAAGCAGTTCATGACCGCTGCTGCGGCGGCATAACCTGTGAGCAATGAAACACATACTCTGGTACACCTTTTGGCTGCTGCTCTTGTTTGCCGGAGATCGTATCGGGGGGCATTTACTGCGCGATAAAGCCCTGCACAGCGAGTTTCGTTATGGCAAATTATACCGCAGACAGGCCGCGGCAGACTTGTTATTGCTGGGCAATTCAAGAGGTTTGTGTTTTTACCAGCCATATATTGAAGAAATTACGGGGCGCAGCACCTGCAATCTGAGCTACAACGGCTTGCCCATGAATGCGGCCCGATGCCTGGTAGTGGATTTTCTGGATCTTAAAAATTTTGAGTGGGATCTTAAGCCACAGCAGATGTTGATCGACATAACCCTCTGCGATCGGGATAATCCATCCCTGCTACCGGGTTTTTTGCCCTATATTAGTCGTTCCAAAAATTTGGATACCCTGATCAGAAACCAGTTGCCCAAGGTTTGGTGGGGCGCACAGGTATCTCATTTATACCGGTTCAACCACGAAGTTTATCAGCGATCCTTATACTACCAAAACCGTTCCGACAAAGACTGGCTCCTGGATCGAGAAATCACCCCCGACATGGCGGCCAGGGCGCCCCAAAACAGCTATGACCTGGAAATTCACCCCCATTTAATTCAGCAATTGGCTGAAACGGTTTCCTCGGCAAGGCATACTGCCGGATGGGATGTACGATTGCTGATTGGCCCTTATTTCCCCGGATTTCAGGTAAAAAACCTCGATCAGCTTAAAGCGGAAGTAGAAAAGGCCACAGGATTGCCTGTACATGATTACCGCAACGCCATCACCGATCCAACTGCCTTTGGAGATTACATGCACCTCAACAAAAAGGGAAGCATGCAGTACATGGACCTGCTCAAAAAAGACGGTTTTTTCGGGCTTTAACCTTGTCTTAAGTGACCGGATAAGGCACTCCAAGTCTTGATTGGGAAGGCACAAAGGTGAATACACGAAGGCGCGAAGGCACAAAGGCGCGAAGCCTTATTGTCGGGGTGACTGGAGTCACCCCGACAATATAGCCCGGCCGAACGCCAACCAAAACACCAAAACACAAAAACACCAAAACACTCAAACACTCACAAACTCAAAC
>DLXL01000434.1:8735-9022 GCA_003448025.1 Saprospirales bacterium
CACTCACAAACTCAAACACTCAAATATGCGTAAGTCATTCTTTTTCCTGCTGCTACTCTCGACGTTTACTTTTTCCTCCTGCGATGTTTTGCAGGAAGTAGCCAACCAGGCACTTTCCGAGCCTTCTTTGGCAGAAATTGGTCAGGGTTTGAAAGAAGCTCTTAAAAATGGTATTTCCAAAGGCGCCGATGCCCTCTCTCAGCGCGATGGCTACTACAAGAGCGCCTACAAAATCCTGTTGCCGGCCGATGTGCGCAAGGTGACTGACAAACTCAAAAATGTGCCTG
>DLXL01000203.1:0-199 GCA_003448025.1 Saprospirales bacterium
CCACTAAGGCACTTAAGGCACTAAGTATTCGCCCCCTTCGCGCTCTTTGCGTACTTTGCGGTGCCCCTCCACTCCGGAACCTTTCCCACTAAAATGGCGTTTAAGCCCAGTTATGAACACCGAACAACTCAAAAACGAAATCACATTCCGAACCTCTCGTTCCAGCGGGGCCGGCGGACAAAACGTGAACAAGGTGGAA
>DLXL01000203.1:401-7752 GCA_003448025.1 Saprospirales bacterium
TGCCCTGATACTGGAAAAACTGGCCGCCCATATTTCCTCCGAAGGCATTTTGGCCGTGAGCAACCAAACCGAGCGCTCTCAGCTCATGAACAAACACCTGGCCGAAGAAAAACTCCTGCGCCTGCTGGAAAAAGCCTTCCATAAACCGAAAAAACGCAAAATCACCCGCATCCCACAAGCCGTTATTGCCAAAAGGTTGAAAAACAAACGGCTGCACAGCGAGAAAAAAGCGGGGCGAACAATAGGTAATTACCTCATTGAGGAGTAAGGGCTATCACCAGACCAGCCAAAGCACGAATAAGCAAGCAATATCTAAACCAAAAAGTCACAAAAGGACACAAAGTTTTTTACCGGTTGTGTCCTTTTGTGACTTTGTGGTTCAACCATTTGGTGTTTCGCTCCTCTTCAATCAGCTGTTCCCATACTGTTTCATCCATGCTGCACAGATTTTCTCCGGGGCAAATCGGGCTATCTGCGCTGTCATAGCCGGCAGCAGTTTTTCCTTAGTTTGTGGGTTGAGTAATTGCAGGATTTGCCCGGCAATTTCTTCCGGCTGATCCGGTGAGGCATATAAAGCAGCCGGGCCGCCTACTTCTTCAAAACAGCCTCCCCGGGTGGTGAGTACCGGTATGCCAACCGTCATGGCTTCCAGGATTGGAATGCCAAAACCCTCAAAAACAGAGGGATACACCATGCCGGCGGCCCGGCGATACAGACCGGCCAAGGCTTCGGTAGACAAATGCCTGCGTACCCAGTGTACCCGAAGTCCGGCTTTAGCAGCCTGTTCCTCCAAACCAATGGCATATGCGCTTTTCCCGGATCCCACCGCCACCAATGGGATATTGTGGCCGCGTAGTTTCAGCAGTTCCAATGCCCGAATCAATTGATGCCAATTTTTGCGCGGAATCAAACTACCAACCGACAAAAGAAAAGGATCTTCCGGAAGTAAAATTCCCTCGGGTACAGGCAGCGCAAGGGGGTCGGGAAGGTGTCTGAGACTCAGGCGTTCAAACACGGCATCGCATGCCTGACCAATCACTTCAATCTTATCAGCTGATATGCCGAAAAAGTGCTGCAGATCGGCGCGGGTTTGTTCGCTGATAGCCACCACAACATCCGCTTCCAACGCAGTCTTCCGGTACTTTTTTTCGTAGAAGTAACGGTCAATGCCCGGATACAGCTCCGGATGGCGCATAAAAATAAGATCGTGCACACTCACCACACTCCGGATACCGGCGCTTCGCAAGCCATGCGGAAGTTCATGGCTCAACCCGTGAAACACCTGCACACCGTCCTTTTTGAGCTGACGGGTTATGCCTCTGCTGCGCCAAAGCGGATGAAAAGTACGCCCCAGCCAGGAATCCGGCAGTCGGATGCCATCGTCCACAGCCGCCAGTCGGCCGCGGTTATATGGCGTGTATAGCAGGTATTGATGTTCGGGGTAATAACGCCGGAGACCCTCCAGGAGGGTCCGACTATAAAAGCCGAGTCCGGTGGCGTTATTGAAGTAACGTTTGGCGTCGAATGCAATGATCACAGTGTGCAAAGATACAGGAATCGTTTGGCTGTACATTCCAAATGTCGGGTTATTGCAAATGAATGGATATTCAAAATAAACAGTAAAAAAATAAGTCTTATACAGTAAGTTTGCAGGCATTCTTCTGTTCTCATAACCTATTGATTCTCAACATGAACAAAACCATACACTTCCTACTCTTATTAGTGCTTTTATGCGGCATTTCTTTGCCGCTGCAGGCACAAATTCCTCACCTTGTTTTCCATGCTGAACTGGGTGGCGACGAAATGATTCCATCCGTGAACACCCCGGGCAAAGGGTTGGTCACGTTTTTGTTCACCCCCGACCGCCAGAATGTGGACGTAAGCGGCATGCTCGTTAAGTTGAACGGCACGGTTACCTCTGCCAAAATCAGAAGAGGGATTACCGGCCAAACTGGCCCGGAAATCTTTGATCTAACCCCTTATATCAATGATCGTCATATCATTGGGCAGGTGCCTGTGCCGGATATTCTATTGCACAACCTCCTGACCAACAGCGTGTACGTGGAAGTAAAAACTACCGCACATCCAAACGGTGAAATCCGTGGTCAGTTTACCTGCGAAGTAGACCTGGATTACAAAGCTCTGCTCACAGGTGATCAGGTTATCCCGCCAAGTGGCTCCAATGCCATTGCTTATGGAGGCTTACACTTTCCGTTAGGATCGGAAGACTTGGTATATGCATTCACCTACCGTGGTTTGAGCAGTGCTATCACCTCAGTGGCTATGTATGAAGGGATTCCCGGACAAACAGCAGTTCCACCTATCTACATGAACAAAGTAGTTGGTGGCTTGATCCAGGGGCTGATCGAGTTAGACACGATAGATCCTGAATTTTTGAGAAAAGCGGTAGAGGGCAGGTATTATGTATTGATTCGGACCGTGAATTATCCTCAGGGTGAAATCATGGGGAAACTGGAACACATTGGCTTTTTTGGATCCCTGGCGCCGGTGAATGGTATTCAGCAATTACCCCCGCCCATTCCGCCTACCCCGGGATTTGGATTCAGCTCTACCACGCCAAGTGGCGATCTGGATAGCCTGACAACCTGGGTTTTTATCAACAATATTCTACCTACCTCCGTAGCACTCCATATTGGCGAGCCCACACAAAATGGTCCTCAGCTATTTGAATTTGGCCCATCGCAGATACCTGGCTGGTATGTTCAAAAATATGCAGTAACAGAACAGCAACTCACAGATTTCGCTCAGGGGCGTATGTATATTCAGGTAAAAACGGCAGCTAATCCTGATGGCGCCATCCGAGGTGTGATGAAAAACACCTTGCGCAAAGGATATGCCTTTGACTTATGCGGTATCCAAATGGTTCCGCCTACCAGCAGCGATGCGCTCGGAGTTGCCGTAGCATCGGTGGATTTAGCCAACTGTTACCTGAATTACAAAGCAATTACCGACGGCCTGGCCAGTGTGCCGGTAGATGCTTATTTTGCACAGGCGAATGTAGGCGCCAACGGCATTGCTTTTCATGGCATGCCTTTAACTGAACCTATCATTGCCGGCTCGCATGAAATCATGGCCGTCTTGGGGCCCATCATTGAAAATGGCGGCTCCTATGTGCAAATTGGAACCATGGGCAACCCTAATGGTGAAATCCGGGGGCAGGTTCGTCGCGGATTCACCTGCCCTGAAGTGGTAAGCGCCACTTCATTGGAGCAGGTTACAGAGGTTAACGTATCGCCGGTACCTTTCAACGACTTCCTGAATGTATCGCTAACCAGTAAAGAAAGTTTTGAAGCCCGACTGATCATGCACGATATACTGGGAGCGCCTGCTTATGTTCAAAACATAAACATTGTACAAGGCGAACAAAATATTGCTATTTCCACCCTTCAGCTACCGGCCGGGTTCTATTCCATTTCGTTGGAAATACCCACGGAAAATGCCTCGGTATTGTTGAAAAAAGTGGTGAAGACGCAATAGTCCATTCAGGCCATTTGGACGGTGAAATAGTATCGTCAAAGCTGCCAGACTGAAACAGTATAGAAAACGAGGAAACATTGCCAAATCTCACAAATTTGCATGTTTCCTCGTTTTTTTCATGAACCATTCAACATGAAAAAAAACATTTACTACTTCCTGTTTCTGATACTTACTGGTGTTCTTGCTGCACCGCTGCAGGCACAAATTCCGCAAATGTTATTCCATGCCGAGCTTGGCGGGGATGAGATGTTGCCACCTGTAAACACTCAGGGCAAGGGGCTGGTGAGTTTCCTGTTTACTCCTGACCGAACAAAGGTAGATGTAGGCGGAATGCTGATCCGTTTGAACGGAACCGTTACATCAGTTACCATTCGTCAAGGCAAAACTGGTGAAACCGGCCCGGTAATTTTTGACTTGACCCCTTACCTCAACGACCGGCATATCATTGGCCAGGTTACAGTGCCTAGTATTTTACTCCCCAACCTGCTCACCAA
This sequence comes from Saprospirales bacterium, assembly GCA_003448025.1. Taxonomy (GTDB): domain Bacteria; phylum Bacteroidota; class Bacteroidia; order Chitinophagales; family Saprospiraceae; genus M3007. Next base: position 4,394 of record DLXL01000203.1, read on the forward strand.
CAGTGTTTATGTGGAGGTAAAAACTACCGCACACCCTACTGGCGAAATTCGTGGACAGTTTGCCTTTGAAGCAGACCTGGCCTTCAAAAGCCTGCTTACGAGCGATCAGGTTAATCCACCGAGCAACTCCAATGCCGTTGCTTATGGAGGCATATTATATAAACTGGGATTGGAAGATTTAATATATGCATTTGCTTTCCGTGATTTGAGTAGTGCCATGACTTCTGTGGCATTGTATGACGTTGTTACCGGGCAACTTGCGTTTCCACCGTTTTTAATGGGTGGTGCAACAGGTGGCTTAATTCAGGGTTTTATTGAATTAGATACCATCGATCCTGATTTTTTAAAAAAAGCATTAGATTGCAGGTATAATGTGCTGATTAACACCGTAAATTACCCTCAGGGTGAAATCATGGGCAAGCTGGAACACGTTGGCCTTTTTGGATCTCTGGCGCCAATTACCAGCTTTCAGCAAATTCCGCCACCCACGCCTCCTGTGGGAATAGGATTTAGCTCCAGTACGCCGAGTTTCGATCTGGACAGTATGACTACCTGGGTGTTTACCAATGACACCTCAACTACCTCCGTAGCACTCCATATTGGCGAGCCCAATGAAAACGGTCCTCAGCTTTTTGAACTTAGCGCCTCTGCAATACCTGGCCTGTATGTTCAAAAATATGCGGTAACAGAACAACAACTCACAGATTTCGCTCAGGGGCGCTTTTATATCCAGGTAAAAACTGCCGCCAACCCGGATGGCGCCATTCGAGGGGTCATGAAAAATACAATGCGCAGAGGGTATGCCTTTGATCTGTGCGGTGTTCAAATGGTTCCGCCAACCAGCAGCGATGCGCTTGGCGTTGCCGTAGCATCGGTAGATTTGGCGAATCATTTCCTGAATTACAAGGTAATTACTGATGGCTTAGCCAGCGCACCAGTGGATGCCTATTTTGCACAGGCGAATGTAGGCGCCAACGGCATTGCTTTTCATGGCATGCCTTTAACCGAACCTATCATTGCCGGCTCGCATGAAATCATGGCCGCCTTGGGGCCCATCATTGAAAATGGCGGCTCCTATGTGCAAATTGGAACCATGGGCAACCCTAATGGTGAAATTCGGGGACAGGTTCGTCGCGGATTCACCTGCCCTGAAGTGGTAAGCGCCACATCATTGGAGCAGGTTACAGAGGTTAACGTATCGCCGGTACCTTTCAACGACTTCCTGAATGTATCGCTAACCACTAAAGAAAGTTTTGAAGCCCGACTGATCATGCACGATATACTGGGAGCGCCTGCTTATGTTCAAAACATAAACATTGTACAAGGCGAACAAAATATGGCTATTTCCACCCTTCAGCTACCTGCCGGGTTCTATTCCATTTCGTTGGAAATACCCACGGAAAATGCCTCGGTATTGTTGAAAAAAGTGGTGAAGACGCAATAAGTTGCCTATAAATAACTATATGAAAGATGCGCAACAGGATCATTAGTTCCGGTTGCGCATCTTGTTTTTGAAAAGAGCTGTGCTATACGGTACCTTTGACGGGGAAAAGGCACGAAGACACAAAGACGGTAACACTAAATATTCAGCAGGGTCAGCCCCCTCTCTACAGGAGAGGGGTTGGGGTTGAGGCAGAAACCCAGCCGAACGCCAACTCAAACACCCAAACACTCAAAAACTCAAACGCTATTATGATTGGACTGATTCGTAAAATATTATTCCGAAAGGGGATTCGGGAGCAGTTGGCGCAGCAAAAGCGGAACCGGCAGGTTCATACCATTGAAAGTGCCCGGACTATTGGTTTGTTATTTGATGCTACTTCAGAAAATGCCCGGAAGGAAAGCCTTGAATTTGCAAAAGCGTTGGAAAAACAAGGAAAAAAAGTGCATAAACTTGGCTTTTTTAATGCGAAACAAATGCCTGACATTTCGGAATTCGACGGTTTTTCCCTGAAAGAAACAACTTTTACCGGGCAGCCCAAAAGTGATAAAGCGGATCAATTCACCCGTGAAAAATTTGACCTTTTACTCACGCTTAATCCGGATGAATTGCCCGCCCTGGCATGGGTGGCATTACAGTCGCAGGCCGCCTTTAAAATTGGATTTGCCACTGAAAATCCGAATGATTACGATTTGCAACTGGAAACACCGGAGGGGAAAGGAGTTCGATACTTTACGGAACAATTAGCGGTGTATCTGGGAAAAATCGTGTTGACATAAAAAGCATTGCCGGAAAATCATTCCGGCGTACATAGCCTGTATCCCGGAATGATTTTCCGGGAAAAACCTAATAAAAAGCATTGCCGGAATATCATTCCGGCGTACTTAGTCTGACCATGAGTCTTATTCAAAAATTACGTGGAACGGGAGTAGCACTGGTCACTCCATTTAAAAACGGCGCTATCGATTGGGAATCGCTGGAGCGTATCATTGAGCATGTTATTGCCGGCGGGGTAGAGTTTCTGGTAAGCCTTGGCACCACCGGAGAATCCAGCACTACTTCTGATGAAGAACACCGGCAGATCCTGGACTTTACCATTAAGATTAACCGTGGTCGCCTGCCGCTTATAGCAGGCGTATTTGGCGGCAATAACACTGCTGCCATGGTGGAAAAGATAAAAGGTTTTAATTTCGATGGTATTGATGCGCTGTTGTCGAGCAATCCGGCCTACAACAAACCCGGTCAGGAAGGCATATATCAGCACTATATGGCACTTGCCAATGCCTCGCCTCTTCCCATTATCATCTACAATGTACCCAGCCGCACTTCTTCCAATATGACGGCTGAAACCACCCTGCGTCTGGCAAATGCCAGCAACAAGTTTATTGCTGTCAAGGAAGCTTCTGATGATATCTATCAGATCATGAAGATCATTAAAGGCCGGCCGGAGGATTTTCTGGTGTTGAGCGGCGATGATTTTATAACACTTCCGCTTATTGCTGCCGGCGGTGATGGGGTAGTGTCGGTCATTGCCAATACAGTACCCCGACCCTTTACCGACATGGTGCGCGCGGCCCTGCGGCAGGACCTGCCCAGCGCCCAGCGCCTGAATTTCAAATTGCTGGAGTTGTATAAACTGCTCTTTGCAGAGGGCAATCCGGTGGGGGTAAAAGCAGCGCTGGAACTTCAGGGACTCGGCAGTCGCGAGGTGCGTTTGCCCCTTGTGCCCATGACGGAGCAAGGGGTACACGCGATCATGGCGGAACTGGAGAAAGTGGAGCGCTGATTTTTTTGAAAAAAATAAACTTCTGCTTCCAATACTCAGGGGAAGCAGTATCTTTGCACCCGCTTTTTGAATCCCTTCCCAGGGTAGAAGGCAATGGCCACGTGGCGGAATTGGTAGACGCGCTACTTTGAG
>DLXL01000117.1 GCA_003448025.1 Saprospirales bacterium
AGTGACCATTCCGCAGCTCTCAAAATCACCTGCCACCTGAGTTGTAACATCAGTGAATTTGCCGCCATTATTCTGCAATACGGAACTTCTGGGTGTTAAGGGCCAGTTTTTTGGCGTTATCCGACCACCGATAAATAAATCCTGATCCCCATCACCATCATAATCATAAGCAGCCGACCGTAAAGCGAGATCTTTGAAAGTCGGTAACGCATCGGTTGATTTGGTAAAGTTTCCTTTTCCGTCATTTAGAAATAACCGGCATTGCCAGGCGGCATCAGAGCTGGCATCCGGCCCACCACCTAAAACAAACAAATCCAGGTCTTTGTCGCCATCAGCATCAAAAAACAACCCTCCATGATCCTCATACATTTTTTCCTCATCCAAAAGCTTCACAGAGCTTGCCTTGAAACCTCCGTTGGCCATTTGCAGGTAGATGGCTCCTGCGCCGTCAAATGCATTTCCAATGAAAAAATCATCCAAACCATCCCCATTCAAGTCGCCCGTGGCTGTAAGGGGGCCTAAATCCGTAAGTGTCCATGGATTCAACACTCAGGTTTCGAAGTCATTAAAGTTGTTTTCCTTGTGCACAAAGTTCAGGCCGGCTGCTGATGCGCTCTTCTCCCTGAAAATTGGATTGTCTGAAAGGGTAGGAGGGGCCAAATGGGCAACATAACCTGTAGCATCTGTCCACTTCAAATTCAATCGCTGATTCACAGGCACATTGGTCAATACCTGGAATTTTCCGTCAGGCCACCGTACGGTCAGCTTGTCAACTTGTGATGTTTGCCCTAATCCAAAATGGATCAAATGTTCTACTGAAGAAAAAATACCGTGGTTGGGGTTAAGTTCCTGGTATTGTTTAATGCCTTGATATTCAATTAATACCGAAGCGCCAACGGCAAAAGGATTGCCGGGAGCCCCTTGAAGTTTTGCCTGAAGATAATGACCTTTTTTCTGGTCACTACAAAGGTTCTTGTACACAAATGCCGGATCTTCCAGGTTGTTGCCTACCAGATCCAGGTCGCCATCGCCATCAAAATCTGCCCATGCACCTCCGCTGGACCAGGAACCTTCCATGGTCATCCATTTCCCGGATAGAGCTTCAAATTGCCACCCCCCCTTGTTTTGATATACCACATTCCGAACTTTATATTCGGCCATCAGATCAAAAAACTTAAGTGGATTTTCACCCTTAGTGGCCCGGACTTTATTGATTTCAGGCAACAAGAATTCGGAATAGTCGCGATGCGTTACTTCTCTTCGGTAGCCATTGGACACATGAAGATCTTTCAAACCATCGTTATCCAAATCTACAAAAAGGCAACTCCATGACCAATCCGTTTTATAGATACCTGAGAGACAGGCAATATCGCTGAACGTCCCATTTCCGTTGTTCCGCTGTAATACATTTCGTGCCACAGATTTCGGATAACCGTATTGCACCATGGTCTGATACCGGCTCAGAGGATTGGTCGTTTTGAGCAATTTTTGCCGGTAATTGGTCATCGGAAGCATGTCAACCGTAAGTAGATCCACCCTCGTATCATTGTCAAAATCAACCAGCTCAGCACCCATGGCACTCATGCTGTTGTGCCGGAAATACCTGCTCATTTGGTCCGTAAATCCACCTTTCTGATTGTTAATGAAGAAGTTGTCTGGCTGAACAAAGTCATTGCCAACATAAATATCCGGCCATCCATCCGCATTAATATCCGTAATGGAAACACTGAGCCCGAAGCCTACATTGTTGATGCCGGAGGCTTTAGAGACATTCACGAATTTCCCGTTATCGTTTCGGTAAAAGTTGTCTGAGTCATGCTCCGCTTTCGGGTCCAGATCTGGGAATAAAGATTTTCCATCCGGCCCATATTTTAGGACCAGTTTGTTGGCATGCCCTAAATCTGTAGGGTGGTTGATTACATAACAATCCAAATCGCCATCGTTATCGGCATCGAAAAAGTTAGCCCCTGATGCCGGACTCCGGTCAGCCAGGCCATATTCTTTGGCACGTTCTGAAAAGGTCAGATTCTGGTTGTTGATAAAAAGCTTTGCTTCCCGATTTTTTGCATCAGGCCCTGCCCTGCAAACGAAGAAATCCAGCCATCCATCGGCATTTACATCTGCAGCGGTAACAGCCGTTTCAAAACCATCTTCACTCCCCACGCCTGCAGCATCGGTAATATCCTTAAATTTGAAATTGCCCTGGTTTAGATATAGTGCATTTTTGCCGTTTGAATTGACAAAATAGATGTCTGGTAAGTTATCATTATTGATATCTGCAACCGCTACACCACCACCATTGTATTGATTGATATTGGCAAAAATATTATTATTGATGTCCTCTTTGATCTCGTTTTCAAACGTAATGCCTGTTTCGCTGGCTGGCATTAGCTGCAACAAAGGTTGACTGGCTTTTAAAGCAGGCTCGGTTCCGGAATCTTCCGTAAGGTCCACTTTGCCGGAGGTGCCTTTTTTGGTCAAAAGAAAATAGGCAACTATTGCAAAAATAATCAATACACCTCCCAGAATCAGGTAAAAATTGCCTTTGCCGGCCGGCTTTTTTGTAACAACCTTAGCCTTTGTTGGTTTGGATTTGGAAACTTTACTCATGTGTCAGTCATACTTCACTCCGGGCAAGCCAACGACTTGTGGAAATGGTTTAAGTTGAGTCCTGATTATTGAAATATTTGCACGGCACTGTTACTGTTGGTTACCAGGAAAATCTTCCTGCCTCCCGGACCTTTTAACAGGACAAGGTCGCGGGCTTCTCTGGACGCCCAAAAACCGCTTCGCTGGTTGTCCACCCAATTGAAGTTGCCCTTCCCATCACCGGCCAGAAACACCCCATTGCCTGCATCACAGCGGCCACCCTCAATTTCCATCCGGGATTTATTGCCGGCAAGCAACAAATCCCTAAACCCGTCTCCGTTCAGATCTTCTGCGATAATTCCTTGAATAACAGATATTTGTGCCTGATGGGGCAGCTCCTTCCTTACGAATTTTCCATTTTGATTTTCCCACCAGCAGGTCTCCAGATCATAAGCAACCACGTGTAAGGCTGCATCCAGATCACTTTTGGGAAATACATCTTCTATAGTAGCCTCAGCCCAGTCTTTGGCATACAAATATTTCTTCTTCAGGCTTGGAATCTGTTTGACAATAGATTCCTTTTGTGCCATGGGGTAATTGTTTTTACCCTCGTACATGGTCATGATTGGATCCAAGGTTCCGTTATTGTCAAAATCTTTGGCATAACAGCCCAAGGGACCTTCGACACTTGCAGAAAATCGGGTATTTAATCCCAAATTACCGGTCACGAGATCCAGATCGCCATCGCCGTCAAGGTCTGCGAGCGCTAAACTATGCCACAAACCGTTGCTTTTTTCAAAGCCAAAAGGTTTGCTCACATTGACCAGTTTGCCTCCTTGATACTTGAATATGGTTACCGGCATCCATTCTCCTACTACGATCATTTCCATTTGCCCATCTTTATCAATATCCCCCCACTTGAGATCTGTTACCATGCCACATTTGGCAAAATCCCCCCCTACTTCATTTGTTACATCGGTCAGACGGTTCCTGTCGTTGCGAATAACCCGACTTTGAGGAGTCATTGGCCATCTTTGCGGCATTACTCTGCCTCCAATAAATAGATCCTGATCGCCATCTCCATCATAATCATGGGCCGTTACTCTGAGTCCTACATCCCGAATATCCGGCAGGTTGGCTGGATTGGCACGGCCGAAAGTGCCCTTGCCATCTATATTGATGTATAAACGGTTTTGCCAGGCAATGGCCTCAGATCCCTTGACCGCTTCCGCCCCGCCACTCACAACGTACAAGTCAAGGTCGCCATCCATATCAAAATCGAAAAACACAGCACCATGATCCTCATATTGTTTTTCTGCCTCCCACAATGTCTGATTGGATGCCTTGAACTGGCCGGACGAGGTTTGAAGATACAGTGCAGCAGGCTGAGAGAATCCGTTTCCAACAAAAAAGTCGTCTAACCCGTCACCGTTTACATCGCCGGCTGCTGCTAATGGGCCAAGATCTGTGGAATACCAGGGTACTAACGGAAAGTGCTCAAAATCAATGAATTTATTCTCTCTATGTACAAAATTAGCACCTGAATTGACAGTTGTTTCGGTTATCAGGGTTGGGCCATTGTATGCTGGCGACAGGTGCTTTTTATATCCGCCGGCATTGGTATACGCTAATTGTAAACGCTGATTGGCAGGAATATTGGCCATTTCCTGAAACTTGCCATCGGGCCAACGAACAGTTAACTTGTTAATTTGGGTAGCCTGACCCAATCCAAAGTGAATTAGATGTTCTGAACAGGAAAAAATTCCACGGTTAGGGCTGATTTCCTGGTATTGAACTTCGCCATTGCCGTATTCAATCAGCACCGAAGCGCCTACTGCAAAAGGATTTTTAGCGCTTCCTTTCAATTTAGCCTGAAGATAATTGCCTTTGTTTTGTTCCCGACTGAGGTTTTTGTACAAAAACGCCGGATCTTCTAAATTGCTTATAACTAAATCCAAATCTCCGTCGGCGTCCAGATCACTCCAGGCGGCGCCACAAGACCAGGTAGCTTCAGCCGTTGCCCATTCGCCGGTTTTATCAGCAAACTGCCACTCACCCTGGTTTTGGTACATAAAGTTCCGGAGTTTGTAGGTGGGAATGGCCTCCAAAACCATTTGGATGCGTTTGTAAGGATCACTGGTTACCTGGTTGGCTTTGTTTTTTATATCCGGAAGCAAAAATTCAAAATAATCCCGGTGGCCGATCTCCCTGCGATACCCATTGGTAATGTAAATATCTCGCTTGCTATCGTTGTCCAGATCAGCCAGCAGTCCGCTCCAGGACCAATCTGTCTTGAAAACGCCGGCCATACAGGCAATTTCACTGAAGGAACCATTGCCGTTGTTCCGTTGAAGCACATTATGCGTTACCGGTTCAAAATAGTTGTTTTGAACCATGGATAAGTAACGACTAAGGGTATTGGTCGTTTGTAATAGTTTATGCCGCTTATTGTTTGCAGGCAACATGTCCATGGCTAAAAGGTCAACCAAACCATCGTTGTCCATATCACTGAGATCGGTTCCCATCGTACTTTGTGAGGTGTGACGGAAAAATTCAGCCAGTTTGTCGGTATACTTACCTTTCCCGTCATTGATGTACAGGTTATCCGGTTGAAAGAAGTCGTTGCCCACATATACATCCGGGAAGCCATCCCGGTTAAAATCTGTCACAGAAACACTTAATCCGAATCCGAAATTCCAGATTCCGGATTCTTTGGATACATCTGTAAATCCTCCTTTTTGGCCTACCAACATGGCAGGCGGGCCGTCATTTCTCAAATACCGGTCTGAGTCATATTGATTTTTGGGAACCAGATTGGGAATGGGTTTGCCCATAGCATCGTGAATAACATCAATTTTACTTGCATAATTGATGTCTGTCAGGTAATTCAGTACGTAACAATCAAGATCCTCGTCTCCATCCCCATCAAAAAAGGTAGCTCCTGAACTGGCGCTGATATCATCCACACCGTACTCTTTGGCACGTTCTGTAAAAGTCAGATTTCCATTATTGATGTACAACTTATTTCTGCGAAGTTCATCCTGTTTTGGCCCGCCCCGACAAACATAAAAATCCAGAAAACCATCAGCATTGACATCAGCTGCACAGACGGCTGTTTCAAAGCCTTCTTCCGATGCCAAACCGGAACTTTGGGTAATATCCCGGAATTTGAAATTCCCCTCATTGAGATACATTCGATTGGCGCCATTGGTACAAATAAAGTAAATATCCGGCAAATTATCGTTGTTGATATCTGCAATCGCCACGCCACCACCGTTATATATATTAATATTTGTTGTTATGTTATTTTCTGCTGATTCTGTAATAATGTTTTGAAAATCAATGCCGGTGTCCGAGGCTTTCAGGAGTTCAAGCAGCGGCGCTTTGGCTGTAAGAGTAGGTTCTGCGTAATGAAACTCATCAGGCAGATAACCAGTTGCCTTTTTAGGCCAGAATTTCCAAATGCCCAGGCCGGCTAATGCAAGAATCAGTACCAGAATAGCAGGTTTTTTCCACTTTCCGGAAGAAGTTGCATGAGAAGAAGTGGGAGAAGAAGTGACGGGTTGTTTATCTTTTTTGCTCATAAATGAATCGCCTCGGATTTGATCCAATGATCAGATTTGCTGCACAAAAGTAGTACATGCAAAGGAGTTCCGGGCGTAGAATTATACAGCTAACAGCAAAAGACCGGAAAAGGCAATACGAGTTCACCCTACAGGTTACTGGAAACCTGTAGTTAGTATACAAATTGGCTTTGAATAATCAGGTAAATCACTTTATACCCCGGCCTTCAGGCCGGGGCAAGGTATCTTTCAGCCCTTTCAAATTCCATGCTACATAAAACCATAAACCATCCGCAGCTAAACCCGCCACATAAACCCATAAACCCCTCATAAACCCCCATAAACCCAATATCCCCTACTTATTCCCCACTTGCTCCTTCAG
>DLXL01000332.1:0-2450 GCA_003448025.1 Saprospirales bacterium
ATTTCATCCAGAAAAAGGGAGCCCTGATCAGCAGTAGCGAATGCGCCTTCTCTGGCGTAAACTGCATTGGTAAATGCCCCGCGTTCATGCCCAAAAAATTCGCTTCCAGACAATTCCGGAACAATAGCCGAGCAATCGAGTAAAGTCAGGTTGCTTGAGGTTGTTTGTTTATTAAAATGATGAATTAACCTTGCGGCCATTTCTTTTCCAGTGCCACTTTCTCCCATAATCAATACAGGTGCGGTGGAATACATGGACATTTCCGCTAATTGCCTCAGCGTAGAAATCCAGCAAGGGGCAGCGCCCGCAAGCTGGTCATAAACCCAAGGCGCCGAAAGTGCTTCCCCAATCGCTGTCCAACGTTTCAGTTTACAGATAATTTTATCATTAGCCTGTACATCATTACCATAATGACAGACATAATCAGCCCCCTGCAACAACCATTGCCAAACGGCTAAGCGGGTGGGCAGCGCAGGGCTACCCCATATCACCATGCTATACATACCTGCATTTTTTGCCCTGAGCAGCTTCCCCTCCAACCATTCCAGATCCGAATCTTTTGAAACAATAAATAGGCTGCCAATAGCATCAGCGGGCATATCACCAGGCTCAGGCATCCAGCCACCCTCTTTTAACATTGACTCCAATTTCTCCAGAATGGAAAATGCATGAGCGCCGGCAGCACACAATCCTAAGATATGGGGGGAATTCATTTTGGGAAGCGTGTATAAGGTTATAGTAAATAAACACATAATTCGTATTCACCAAAATGCAAGCCTTCAACTATTTCTTTATCAAAATCTTGCCCCACATCTGTTCTTTTACATCTTTCACCTGGATAAAATACATACCTGGCGGGAAGTTTTTCACTGGCATATTCACTGGAACGCTGGTATCCGGCACTTGCAGGGTTTGCATTGATTTACCTTCTGCATTAAACAGATTGAGCTGCCCGGCTCCGGATAATGCGCCCTGTGTAAAAACCCTGAACTCGGTAGAAGCCGGGTTGGGCGAAATATGTAAGGTCTTGAACCCAAGGCCCGGAGCAGGCTCTATGGATGAAACCGTTTCAGGTACATAGAGCGGTGTTTTTACGGTATTGGTGATGATGGGTTCGATGGTCACCTGAGCATTCAGCAAGGAAACATGAAAGGAGAAAAACAAAAAGGCAGCATTAATAAGGGTTTTCATAAATGATGGGTTAGAAGATAGATAAAAGCGAGGTAAGGCCAAAGTGACCGCCAAAAGGCATGAAGGTGTCTCAAAAGTAATTTTCACCGCAGAGGCGGGGAGATGCAGAGATGTAAACCATTGGTTATCAAGCTCTCTGCGCCTCTCCGCCTCTGCGGTAAAAATAAAAATGCAACTTATGAGACAACCTCACTATCAATGAACCCAAAACCCTCCCCGCCGTTGCCTGCTACTTGGCTAAAAAGGCCCTAATGATGGCAAATTCTTTGGCAGGCTCCTCTACCTGAGGGTTATGCCCACTGTATTCAAACATCTCAAATTGAGCCTGCGGACAATATGTTTTATATTTTACCTGCATCCATGGAACCGCTACACGGTCGTACCGTCCGGCAATGATAAGAATGGGCATGGGGAGGTTTTTCAGGTCTTTACGGAAATCAAAATTACCAATATCGTTGCCTACAATAAAGTCGCCGTCTTTGCACACGATTTGGTAGTACACCTTGGGATTGAACGGATTAGGATATGGCTTCCTGCCTCTGGCCCGGAAATTATTGGGATTGTAGGCATACAAAAAGCCATATGGCACCTTCCCGTAAATCTCCTGGTGAATGGGATCGCTGGACACCACGCCGCGCTCGCGCACTTTCATGAGCGTATCCCATACTTCCGGATAATTCACCCGGATTTCACGATTGGAATTTTCATCGTTTTCCTGCCACATCACAAAACTGTGAAAAGTATTGGCCAGGATAAGGTGTTTTACATGTTGCGGGTATTTGATGGCGTAACCCTGCGCCACCAATCCCCCATAAGAATGCCCCAGCACATTGATTTTACCAAAGCCCATGGCCTTGCGCAAGCCTTCCAGGTCTTCAATATCGCGCTCCAGAGAATACTCCCGAACATCCTTGGCGGTATCTGATTTACCCCGCCCCAGGTTATCAAAATACACCAGCGTGTTGGTGCCCGACAAAGAATCGAAACTACGCAAACCGTAGTGGGAACCGCCCGGACCGCCGGCGATCAAAAACAAGGGATCTCCCTGACCAAAACTCACGGTCCAGAGTTTGGCGCCATTGACCGTGTAGTATTTACCATCGGTTTGACTTTCAGGATAAGGCTGGGCAAAAGCAAATGCCGGAATCAGCAACAGCAGCAGGTAGCAATATTTCATGGTTGTTTTTACCGCGCAAGATAAAAGGAAATCAATGTCCAATATCCAATGTCCAATGTCCATCCCGAGTACTCGGGATGGA
>DLXL01000332.1:2611-2949 GCA_003448025.1 Saprospirales bacterium
GGATATTGGATATTGGATATTCCCTACTGCACCACAACGCTATATTCCTTTTTAAAATGCTCAATTGTCTTGGTTAGCGGGTTGCGTACCTGAATCTCTACCTGAAGCGATTTCTTACCGGGTATCTGGTATTTTTGCTGAAAACGCGCCGCTCCTCCATCCATGGAAATGGTATCACCATTCACCATAACCATTACATTTTGGGCAGCAGCCCTGGAATTCAGCATTTCGGCCAGAAACACATCGGCTTCAAACATCTCCCCTACCCTGGCGTCTGGACGAAGCGGCATTAAAACCGGCACCCATTTGGAAAAACAGCGCATGGGGGGCTGAACAGT
>DLXL01000332.1:3117-5463 GCA_003448025.1 Saprospirales bacterium
GGCTGAACAGTTGCACCCAAATCATTCATAGCCACCATTTGGGCCGTTTTTACCCGCAACAAAAGATCTTCCAGTATAACCCCGGTTTCCATGGAGCTGGTTCGTTTGGCTATATTCCAAAAGGACCTGGTTGCATTCAATCCAAGAACAACCCTTGCGGTGGAAGCATTATCTTTATGTAATGTAAGGGACAATGAATCCAGGTACGCCTGGGTGAGCGATTCCAATTGCTGCCATTCCAGCGCAGATAAAGTTTTGTTGAACCGGTGCGGATGCTCCAAATCGCCCGCCCAGCATTGTTGCTTATACAAACTAATTTGCTTGATCAATGGCTCTGGCAGCCTCCTATACTTGTGTAACAAATCCATGCTGGCCCTTGCCAGGCTATCATCCTGTTCGACGGCGTTTTTTTGGATTTCCCCGTTGAGTTGGGTAAGGTGCCGATCGAGGGGTACTCCTGCATAATGGAAATCATGATACATCAACTCCTGGATGGCCGCTTGCCGTTGCCTTTCCGTCCAGATCCAGGCTATCAGCAAGCCAATGACGGTCAGATAGCCCGCATCGCGCAAGCTGAATCGCAATTTGATAGCAGGTGTTTTCATAGAGGGAATAACGTGTGTAACAGGCATAGCGCGTATGGCGGCCGGTTTTTTTTTGTCCCTTTTTCAAAAAAAAATTGATCTTTCACCAACCCTTTCCTCTGTCATTCCGACATAGTAGGTAGAAAACGCGCATTACCCATGCCATATCACACAAAAAGTACTGATGCGGAGCTCCGTCAGGGCTGTATCCAACAGGATCGGCTGGCGCAGGAGTTGCTGTACCGGAGGCATTTTGGCTGGCTATTGAGCGTTTCCATGCGGTATACCCATAACCGGGATGAAGCTACGGATATATTGAACCTGGCATTTCTGAAAATTTTCAACAGTATGGCACAATTTCAGGATACGGGCGCTTTCAAAGGCTGGATGGCTAAAATTGTTTTCCATACCGCCATCGATCATATCCGGCAGCATACCTCCTACAAAAAACACCACGACTACTCCGGAGAGGTGATAGATCAATCTGTGGAAAACAGCGGCCTGGACCATTTACAAGCCGAAGATCTCTACCACCTCATCCAACACATTACACCGGCATCCCGCAATGTATTCAGTCTGTATGTAATAGACGGATATAACCATCCGGAAATAGCCGATATGCTGGGCATCAGCGTTGGCACTTCCAAATGGCACCTGGCCAATGCCCGGCACGAAATGAAAAAAATGATGGAACAGTATTATCAACCGAACCTTTAGTGTGCACCATGGATCCACTATTATCCAAAGAGGAAAAAAACATGCGGGAAAAAATGCTCCAGCATGAATTCCCCTTCGATGAGAAGGCCTGGGGAGCTATGAAAACATTGCTGGAAACGCAAAACAATGAAAAAGGCGGCGGCGTACCTTCAGCCAAATCCGAGCCGATGCCCGGCCCCGGAAAACGCTGGATGTGGCTGCTGCTGCTTTTCTTCACCCTTGGATTGGGAGCATCGATGATTTGGACAAACAGGTCCGGAAAAACCGCTGAAACCTTTAATACTTATACATCCTCTCTATCCTCAAAACAGCCCTCTGAAACAATCCATCCATCCAACAACCTCCCCATAGCAGTTCAGCCTGCCACCACTGCCAAAACCGGTCTGTTACCAGCGCCGGTCGGACAAACAAACACAGCGCTATCTTCTGAAAAACGGCTGGCTGCCCCCCCAAAAACCAATGAAACTTCTGTGAGTAAACCCGCGGTACAAACCGGAACTTTAACCCCTGTGCCGCCAAATGATTCACCCAATGTGACAGACCAGACTGCCACGGCTGGCCAGAACGATGCGGCAAGTCCTGCCTTGGCACCTCAGGTACTCAACCTCCAATGCCTGCCTACCCCGCTGCCGGCCTACCTACCCGCCCCTACCCCACTGCGGGCACAACCCGACACCCTTGTGCGCCCGGGGAAAGAAGTAGCACACCGGACGCGGCGCAGAGAACATGGCTTAATCCTGGGTATGAATACCAATGCGGTGGATTATAATCCGGTGCGGTTTAGCATCCTGCCACATATTGGTTATTTCTGGAATCACCGGATTACAAACAGAACGAGTATTCAGGCAGAAGGTGTGTTGAAATACGTGACCGGCTACCAGCTGTATGTAGAAACCGTTGATATTTTACCCATGGGATTGTCATCCAGTACCTTGCGAACCAACAACCTGTTATACCTGGAAATCCCGTTAACCATCAAACATACATTGCGCCAGAAACATTCGGCTTTGCTGGGCATGAAACCTTCATTCAATTACAAAGTGCT
>DLXL01000622.1:0-214 GCA_003448025.1 Saprospirales bacterium
AAACGGCGGAATGGTATCCGGCGTCTGGCTGTTCAGTACGCCCGAAAAAAGGCATACATGGAATAGTATAAATAAATAACGCATAGTCCTTTCAGGTGCTTTAAACCAAAAGTACAGGCTCTCCGCCGCATAGACTGATGTAAAGTGCTATTATGCCTTGAACTTGGCAAAAAAAGGGCATGAAGGGAGGTTCACCACTAAGGCACTAAGGGCA
>DLXL01000622.1:367-2293 GCA_003448025.1 Saprospirales bacterium
ACTAAGGCACTAAGGGCACTAAGAGGTGTCAGATTTTAAATCTTCTCAGTGCCCTTAGTGCCTTAGTGGTGAGCCACTCTTCGCACCTCCCTCGTTCGCCTTTTTTCCAGTTACCCCAACCGGGCCGTAAAATAAAAACCTACCGAAACCTTGCCAATGCCAAATAAAATAAGTAGCTTTGGAATAGCTATACAGCTCTTATTACATCACTAAAACCGAAATTACATGAAAAATCCCCTCTTATGCATAGTAATTTTAGTCTCCTTCTTTACCTCCCTAAATGCCCAAAACTGGATCGCAGCAAACCGATTTTCCATCCAGGCCGGCGCTCAAATGAACGGCCATTCCACCCTTATTTTACCCGATGGCGGACAGTTGATGGCCGGTAATTTTCAGAACACCATCACCTTCGGCGGCACTACCCTCAACGCGCCTTCGCCCAGCCTACAGTCCGGGTTTTTAGTCAAACTCGACGCCTCCCTGCAACCTGTTTGGGCAAAAGTCATTCCTCATCTGACGTACGACTTACACATGGATGCCGCCGGTGATATTCTGATAGCAGGATCAGTATCCAGCAAACTCACCGCCACCGACAGCCTGGCCTGTCTGAGTAAACTCGACCCTTCCGGCAACCCGCTGGCCTATTTCCAGGCTGCCGGCTCGGCTACCTCCTGGGCTAAGGTATTGCGCACCGACCCCCAGGGAAATGTCTACCTCGCCGGCGAGCGCTTCAGTTCCGGCACCGCTGTTTTTGGAACCTTTTCTTTTCCGTCAACCAATAGTCGCGAGTGTTTCCTGCTGAACTCAATCCCGCACTCAATCAGGTAACCTGGGCCACCTACACCGGAAATTCAGCCAATCTGGACAATATTTACGACATCGAATTAGACACCACCAACGGCTTTATCTACACCGCCGGAAATTACTCCCAAAACTATTCGCCACCCATCATCGGATGCGGCTGTTACAATGGTGATTTCTTCGTGGAAAAACACAACACCAACACCGGCGCATCCGTGTGGAAAAAAATCTTTTCCGGCGGCTCCGGCGATATTACCAAACATTTCATCCGTTTGTCTGCCGACGGCCAGCAACTCAGCGTTGCCGCCTGTTTCAAAAAAACAACCCAATTCGAGCCCGCCATTTCACTCACGGCCAATACCAATCTGGATTACCACTTGTACCTGGCAGAAATGAATACATCCAATGGTGTGGTGCAATGGGCCCAAAAGCTCTCCTCTACCGGCGATGCCTACCTATGGCAAGTGGCCAAACAAGATAATGATCTCTGGCTCTATGGTTATTTCCGCAACCAAACAACCATCGGAAATGTGATGCTCAACCCTTCCAGCTACGATGTATTCCTGGCCAGAACACTCACCGACGCCAACGTACAGGAGGCGGAAAAACTGATAGGACCAGGCCCGGATTTCGGATATGGTCTGGATGTGCGAGATGATGTGGTAGCGGTTACCGGAAATACCATGAGTACTACCATGACCATTGGTTCCTTTAGCCTACCCGGAACCACCAGCTCTGTTTTTGTGGCCAGAAAAGGAGAAATCGTTGTGTTGCCACCGGTTGCCGGTTTCACGGTTGGCAATACCTCCGGCTGTGGCCCGTTGGAGGTAACCTTTACCAATACTTCCCTGCAAAATCCTGCCAGTTTTCATTGGGAATTCCCCGGCGGCACACCCGCCAGTTCCACCGATATGAGCCCAACCGTGGTGTACCAAAGCTCTGGTCAATACACTGTAACCCTAATTGCAACCAATGCAGGAGGCTCGGATACCCTCACGCAGCAGCAAGTCGTTACTATATTGCCTGAGCCTGATGCGGCCTTTTCCGCTGCGTTATCCGGCCTGCAACTGACCCTGCTAAACCAATCTGCCAACGCTAATGCCTGGCTCTGGGATTTCGGCGACG
>DLXL01000622.1:2436-2659 GCA_003448025.1 Saprospirales bacterium
CAAACCAGCACCCTGAAAAATCCTGTGCACATCTATACCAGTTGTGGAAATTACCCGGTAACGCTGATTAGTATCAACAGTTGTGGCGCGGATACCCTCACCCAGCTGGTTGTTGTTGGAGCAACCGTTCAGGCGCTTTTTACCTATCAATTGACAGGGTTGCAACTGAATTTCCAAAATCAAACCATCGGAGGAGAAACCTGGCTCTGGGATTTCGGCGACG
>DLXL01000622.1:2756-7765 GCA_003448025.1 Saprospirales bacterium
CTGGCTCTGGGATTTCGGCGACGGACAAACCAGTACCCTGCAAAATCCTGTGCATGTGTACGAAAACTGCGGTGCCTATCAGGTAATCCTCATCGCCGGCAATGTATGCGGCTCGGATACGCTGGTACAGGAAATTTCGGTCATTAGTTTCCCGACTGCCATATTTGATTTTCAGGTGGATGGTCTGGAACTGACCCTGCAAAACCAATCCACCAATGGCGATTCCTGGCTTTGGAACTTCGGCGACGGACAAACCAGTGCCCTGCAAAATCCGCCGCCTCATGTGTATGCCGATACCGGCGTGTACATCGTAACCCTCACCGTAACCAACCAGTGCGGAGTGAGCATTTTCCAGGAGGATGTAGAGGTCTCCCAGATGTCGAGCGCCGTTTCTGACCCTGAAACTGCTCCAAAGGTGCTTATTAGGCCAAATCCCAATAACGGTATTTTCACACTGGAATGGCAAACAGATACAGGCAAACAAGCGCAGGTGCGGTTGTTTAGTGCCTCCGGTGTGTTACTCCGGGAATGGCAACTGACCGAGTCTAAGGCCGTTATATACACCTCGGAACTTCCAGCCGGTATTTACCCGCTTCAGTTATCATCCGGAAAAAGAGTTGTTTGGAAAAAAGTAGTAATATCCAAAGGAGACTAACAAGGCACAAAAGTGCGAAACACTAAGGCGCAAAGACGCTAAGGCGCGAATGTTAGGCCTGCGGCCTAACATTTCAGCATTGACATCACTTCGTGTCTTCGTGCCTTGGTGTCTTCGCGCCTTCGTGTTTCGTACCTTCGTGCCTTACGCATTAGTCTTAGTGCCTTCAGAATAAATGTATTTGCCGCCTTATCCAGATTATCCCACGTTGAATGGTGTACGCGTTCAGCTGCGCCCGGTTACAACCGTTGATGCTGAGGCCTTGCTCGACATTTCCTTTTACGATGGCAAAAAAGCCGAAACCATTGCTGAAGCCGCCGATATGCTCGGTAAAATTC
This sequence comes from Saprospirales bacterium, assembly GCA_003448025.1. Lineage (GTDB taxonomy): Bacteria > Bacteroidota > Bacteroidia > Chitinophagales > Saprospiraceae > M3007. The sequence goes on from DLXL01000622.1 coordinate 3,750, forward strand.
ACCAGGACTACCTGCTCGGCGAAAGCATCCATTGGGGTATAACAGACCTGCAAACCGGCGAACTCGCTGGCACTTGCGGCTATTATCGTGGCGGATTCGGGCAGGGCGCCGGAGAACTCGGTTGTATCCTGCTTCCGCAACATCGCGGCAAAGGATACATGTCGGAAGCCATAGCCCTGGCTGCGCATTTTGGCCGGGAACAAATGGGATTGCAGCGCGTTTTTGCCGTCACCTCTCCTGATAATACCCCCGCCATCCGTCTGCTGGAAAAACTGTGTTTTCAAAAAACCTCCGAAACAGCAGAAGGGGATGTGATTTATGATTGGGGATAAAAGGCGCAAAGTGTAACGCGAAGGCACGAAGACGCGAAGGCACGAAGGCACAAAGGCGCGAAGACGCTAAGGCGCTAAGGCGTTAGGGTTAGGCCTACGGCCTAACTTTCTCAGCATTGACGTCTGTCAATGCCACTTTGCGTCTTAGCGTCTTTGTGCCTTCGTGCCTTCGCGCCTTCGTGTTTCGTAACTTTGTGCCTTATCCCCCGCTTTGCGCCTTCTTCACCACTTTCCATACCCCAGCGCCCGAGCCCGCGCGCAGGTGCAACCCGTACACACCCGCAGGAAGTCCTTGCAGACCCGACAAAGTATTTTGCCCAACATGCAAAGACATACGATTCTGCCAAACCACTCTGCCTGAAATGTCCAGAAGCAACACATCTGTTTCACCTTCCAGAACCTGATCCAGCGAGATAACTAACTGATCCTCAAACGGATTGGGCGAAATTTGAGCCTGCAAACGCGTTGCCGGTTCCTGGGCGCTCACCGAGTAGCAGGCGTTTTGGGTCACGATCGGACTGAAGTAGTCGGCAATTTTCTGCGAACGCAACACTGGATTGATGGTGTAATGGTAAGAACCGTTGTCGCCATACCGCAAACATTCAAACAAGGCCAGGGCCGGGTTAAAGTCCGGGCACTGATCAAAATCGGTGGTGTACTGCATTTGTGCACCGGCAAAAGCCACAGAGATGGCCCCGCTGCCATAGGTTTTCATATAATTGGTATGCCAGGGGGTAAAACCCAGGTTACAATAATTGGAAATCACAAAAAAGGGAGTGCCCAGTCCAAAAGGCACCACTCCATCGCAGGTTTGATGGTAGAGATACACAGCAGGTGTATCGGGGCCTTGCAGCCAGTTGTTGGCGCCGCCTTCATAAGGCACTCCGCCAAAAAGGTTCACCACGCCAATCACATTGGCATCGTACCCGTTCAGGTTCAGCGTGCCGTCTACCGGACCCAGGTCCGGACGGTTCAGCGCAGCGCCGGTGGGTTGAATGGTTTGGGTGACGCAGTTGAGCATATAACTGTTGGTGAGGTTGGCCGCCGGGGTGGGCGCAGGCACCAGAGCGCCGCAGGACACCGGCTTTTCCTCTGCCCGATCCAGAAAGCCTACTGCCATGGCGATAAATCCTCCGGCACTTTCGCCGCCCACGAGTACACGTTCGGTACAGGTAGAATCCAGCGCTGCCCGTGCTTTCAGCCAGCGAATGGCGCCTTTTACATCCTGCTGCCCCCGGTAGAGGGCTCGGATCAGCTCGGAGGAGTCGGCCGCGTACAGGGTGGCGCCTGACTGGGCATCCGTGAGCGGATTGGCGATCGGGCCGGCGCTCTTGTGCCAGCCCAACCGGTAATTGACAGATGCTACCACGTATCCACGCTGAGCCATTTCTTTAGCAATGGTGACAATGCCGGCATTCGGATCATCCTTGCAACCGCCCAGCCAGGACCCTCCGTGTACTACCACCAGCAAGGGCCGCGAGGGGTTATTATCGCCAACAGGTTTATAAAGATCCAACAGCAGGGTAGTAGAAATGCCGGCATAGTTGGGCATTGCGCCGTACACCAGGTCTTTTTCTATACGGAAGCCGTATTGTTTGGTGGTATACGGATTTTGGGCAACCAGGTAAACGGAGCACAGCATACAAGCCAGGAACAGGAATTGTTTTTTCATAGGATCGTGAAGTTTTGTTCACCGCTAAGTACGCAAAGATCGCGAAGTTTTCACCACTAAGGCACTAAGGACACTAAGGGGTGGGCAGCTGCGCTGCCAGGCTTGGAATGGTACAAAGACCCGGCAGCGCAGCTACCCACCCCTTAGTGTCCTTAGTGCCTTAGTGGTGAACCCCTCTTAGCGTACTTAGCGGTGAAATAAACCTCACGCTTTCCTTCATGTCTTTCCTCCTCTAAATGAGCTACTTACACCCCCCTTTATTTATCCAAATTTTTACCCTTCAAATTTTATCCACATTGAGTTATCAACATTGTTGACAAGTTGAATCACAAATAATTATCATTGAATATCAACTGATTATAAAAGTTATTCACATTTTGTGGAAAACTTACTTTGACACTCGCCAAAAAAGCCCTACTTTCGCTTTCGCTTTTCAGCAGGTTATTTTACTCCGCCTTTCTTCCTGAACGTCCCTTCACTCATATTGAGCGTGCATGAGCCGGTTTAATCCGGATTCGCTTGGTGTCTGCCTTTAAAATATGCGTGTTGAACCAATTTCTGAAGCAAAAACATCAATCAATATAGTAGTCAAATTTACTTAACCAATGACCAACATAAACGAGCCCATTCTGGCGGATAACCCCGACCGCTTTGTGATCCTGCCGATCAACTACGCGGAGGTGTGGAAAATGTACAAAACCTCTGTTGCCTCCTTCTGGACCGCGGAGGAAGTTGACCTCACGCAGGACATCAACGACTGGGAGAACAAACTTACCGACAACGACCGGCACTTCATCAAACACGTGCTGGCTTTCTTTGCCGCTTCCGACGGTATCGTCAATGAAAACCTCGTACTCAATTTCATGCGCGAGGTACAAATTCCGGAAGCTCGTTGCTTCTACGGATTCCAGGTTGCCATCGAGAACATCCACGCCGAGATGTATTCCCTGCTGATCGACACCTATATTAAGGATCCGAAAGAAAAGGATTACCTCTTCCACGCCCTGCAAAACCTGCCTTGCGTAGCTAAAAAAGGCGAGTGGGCTATGCGCTGGATTGAGAATGCGCCTACGTTTGCACACCGGCTCATTGCATTCGCTGCCGTAGAAGGTATTTTCTTCAGCGGCTCTTTCTGCAGCATCTACTGGCTGAAAAAACGTGGACTCATGCCAGGACTCACCTTCTCCAACGAGCTGATCAGTCGCGATGAAGGCATGCATACCGATTTCGCCTGCCTGCTGTACTCCATGTTGCAAAACAAAATTGACCCGTCTGAAATTCAGGCCATCATTACGGAAGCCGTGGAGTTTGAAAAGGAGTTCGTTACAGATGCCATTCCGGTATCGCTCATTGGCATGAATGCTGAAATGATGAGCCAATACATTGAGTTCGTGGCAGATCGCCTGCTGATGTCGCTTGGTAATGATAAAGTGTATAATACGGCCAATCCATTCCCATGGATGGATATGATTTCCATTCAAGGCAAGACCAATTTCTTTGAAAAACGCGTTGGCGATTACCAAAAAGCCGGCGTTATGGCCAAACGTGAAGAACAGGTGTTCTCCATGGAAGCCGATTTCTAAACCATAACACTTAAAACAAATACAACCACAGTCATGGGCAAATTTGTTATTTCCACCCGCTCCAACGGCGAATTCCAGTTCAACCTCAAAGCCGGAAACGGTCAGGTGATCCTCAGCAGTGAAGGCTACTCCGCCAAAGCCGCCTGCATGAACGGCGTTGATTCTGTACGCAACAACTCTGGCGACGACAATCGCTACGATCGCAAAGAATCTTCCAACGGTAAATTCTACTTCAACCTCAAAGCCGGCAACGGCCAGGTGATCGGCAGCAGCCAGATGTATGAAAGTGAAGCTGGTCGCGACAACGGTATCGAATCCGTTAAGACAAACGCGCCAGACGCCACTGTTGACGACGAAACTGCGGCATAATTTTTTTTACCGCAGAGACGCAGAGGCGCAGAGAAATAACACTCCGCGTCTCAGCGCCTC
>DLXL01000062.1:0-3481 GCA_003448025.1 Saprospirales bacterium
TTGGAGGAGAGTGGGTAGAAAGTGTAAAATTTACCGTTTGTATGATGTCATAAAAAAAAAGTTTGCAATATGCTTTTAGAAGGAAATAACAAGTGTAGAAATTTGGACCTGAATTTATTTCCCCCCAAAAATTCTGCGCTACCTTCGGGTAGAAAAGTTGTGTACGATCAGGATCTTACTAGCTCAAAATTGTTTTCATTTCGTTGCCCCAGGTCAGACCTAAACAGTAAAAACAGTCTTTTTCGTGATTTACAAAATCAAACTTAAAAACGCTGATGCCAGTGTTTTGATAGATGATCAGGTGTACGAGTGGATAAGCAACGATCCATATCTCACCCAGATAGATCTGTTAAACAATCTTCGGTTACATTCAAGTGGGTGTGCCGTTTTTCAAAAAACGTGGAAAAAGGCAGAAGGAGGATTTAAGACGGAAACCATCTACCTCCACAAATTAATTGCCGAAAAGTTTCTAGCCGGTAGTAAAAACAGTTCTCAAAGATTAGTCGGTGCAAAAAATGGAGACAAGCTGGATTGCCGGCTTGAAAATATTGCCTACCGATCCCGGTCTACGGCAAGCAGAATGCGAAAAACAAGCAGTAATACCGGATACACAGGAGTTTACCGCGAACACAGGAGATTCCGGGCAGTTATCTCGATTGATGGAAAAGCCAAACACATAGGCATGTTTGATACTGCTGAAGAGGCTGCTATTGCGTACAACAAAGCATCAAAAGAGCATTTTGGCGATCAGGGCAAGATTAATAAGATCAAAGGCTGGTAGAGCAGATGTGGTACTAGTGCATTCTGTCGCCACGAGGATGTAATGTTTTCATGATAGCTGCCTCAAAGGCCAGGCATTCTTTCCATCGTTGTTGCGCTGTTTCTCTGCCAAAATACAATTCTGCCAGATCCAGAAACATCCTGTAGTGCCCAGCTTCTGAAACCATAAATTTGTGATACCACCCCCGCAGGTCTTCCTCCGAGCAATACAGGGATAATAGTCTGAAACGTTCGCAGCTGCGCGCTTCAATCATGGCACAAATCAACAGCTTATCTAATAGTGCCTGTTCTCGGGCCAGGCCTTTGCGCTGAAATTGCAGTAATTGATTAACGTATTCGTCTTTCCGTTGTCTTCCCAGTTTTAGCCCGCGTTTTTTTAACTCTGCCAGAACCATTCGGAAATGGCCCCATTCCTCTGTAACAACCGGCGCAACTTCTTCCACTAATTCGATCCTTTCCGGATACGCCTGGATTAAGGAAATACAGGATGTTGCAGCTTTTTGTTCACAATAAGCATGATCTGTCAGGATTTCCTCCAGGGAGATCTCAGCTAAATTTACCCAACGGGGGTCTGTTGGCAACTGTAAACCTAATTTTGTAATCTGCGTCATACAAATGATTGCTTGGAGGCAAAAATACGGACCTCGTCTTTGTCCAAAAAATACGATTCTTTCAAAAAAGCCTTATCAGGCAAAGTTGGTGCTGGTATTCCGTCCTGTAACTTTTGCTGATTCTCGATTACCCGAATCTCATCCCAAAAATGTAACTGTAAAAATTGATTTAGCAGGTTGGCGCCTCCTTCAACCAACAGTATGGCTTTGTTGTGCAGGCGTAGTTCTTCAAGCAGCCAGGTTATGGACATTGGGGTTTTGCCTGGAATACACCTGGTTTGCCTTCCGTTAAATGGTTTTGTACGACCGATTATCCATGTCTCATGACTGTCGTCGAGTAAGTGGAAATGGTCTGGAAGCCGGCTCTGTGCATCCAGCACGATTCGGGCTGGCGATTTGCCAGGATAAAAACGATTATCCAGTCGTGGATTGTCCACCAGTGCCGTAGTAGTGCCTACCATGATGGCGTCACTTGCTGTACGCCATTTATGTACCAGGCGTTGCGTCAGAGAGCCTGAAATAGCCAGTCTCTGAAGAGGCTTTCCAATAAAACCATCGCTGCTTTGAGCCCATTTCAGGATGATATAAGGGCGTTTTTCCTTCATCCAGGTAAAAAAACTCCGGTTTAGCCATCCTCCTTCTTCTTCAAGCACGCCTGTAATCACATCGATACCCGCCGCTTTCATTCGTTGAACGCCTTTGCCGGCTACCAGCGGATTGGGGTCAGTATTCGCAATGACTACTCTGGGTATTCCTGACCGGATGATAAGATCAGCGCAAGGTGGTGTTTTGCCCTGGTGGGTGCATGGCTCCAGATTACAATAAAGGGTAGCTTCAGAAATGCGGGAACGGTATGCTGCCAATACATTGTTCAGACAGTTGACTTCCGCATGGGCTTTGCCCCATTGTTGGTGCCAGCCTTCACCTATAATGCGATTTTCCCAGACAAGTACCGCACCAACCAATGGATTGGGGGAAACGTAGCCCGAGCCATGCCTGGAAAGCTCCAGGCATCTTCGCATATATTGCTCATGCTGCATGAGGAAGGTTCTTCAGCAATATTTCCATTTCTGATTGCAACCTTTTTGCTTCGTCACTTGCCTTTAGTGCAAAATCGGTACCATTTGAGGCGTAAATGATACTCCTTGAGGCATTGATTAATAAGCCACAATCATGGTTCATCCCGTGTTCGCAAATACTGGCAAGGTCGCCACCTTGTGCGCCAACACCAGGAACCAGTAAAAAGTGATCAGGAGCTAATTCACGTACCCGGATAAATGATTCAGGATGGGTAGCGCCAACCACGAACATTAGGTTTTCAGGGGTTCCCCATTCCTGGGTTTTAACCAAAACCTTCTCCCACAGAGGCATCCTGGAATCCTCCAGCCAGTCACGCTGGAAATCCTCGCTACCCTTGTTGGAGGTATGTACCAAAACAATGGCCCATTTACCGGGGAAATCCAGAAACGGCGCAACGCTATCTTCTCCCATATAAGGGGCAACTGTAACAGCATCGCAATCCATACGCTGGAAAAAAGCTTCAGCGTACATCCGGCTGGTGTTGCCAATGTCGCCCCGTTTAGCATCAGCTATGATAAAGTGCTGATGACCAATATATTCGATGGTTTTAGCGAATGATATCCATCCACTTGGACCAAGCGCTTCATAAAACGCCAGATTGGGTTTGTATGCTACACAATAATCCCGGGTAGCATCAATAATCTGACGATTAAATTCAAAAACCGGATCTTCGGCCTTTAATAAATGAGCAGGTATTTTTGACCATTCAGTATCAAGGCCAACGCATAAAAAAGATTTTTTGCGAAAAATTTCTGCAACAAGTTCGGTGCGATTCATGGCGCAAAAATAATCAATTCCTGCCCCAATAAAATCTAAATCCATTAAATGACGTTATCTCCACGTTTACCATTTTTTCAACCCAATTTCATTCATGATTTCACAAAAACTACGTTCACTTACCTTTTTGATGTTTGCAGTTGTGCTCACAACACAAGCTCAGGAAACGCCTGATCCCAGCCCTGTACAGGAAGGCACTATTCGATATTTAGTGACCCACAACTGGACCAAAA
>DLXL01000062.1:3608-5790 GCA_003448025.1 Saprospirales bacterium
ACCCACAACTGGACCAATAAACTTAATGCACTCACTTATCTGAGCAAACAACGAAAGGAAAGGGCCAATTATATGTACAGCAATAATGCAGAATGGAGTTCCTACTCCTTGATGCACTTTACTCCCACGCAAACGCATTATGTGGAATCAGATGAAAAAGTAAATCCGGACGACCAGGGTTATTCCTGGCGAAAGGAGACCTTCTGGATCAGACGAGATTTTGAACAAGGAACCATGCATGATGCCATTACTATGGAAGGGAAAGTTTATCAGATACAGGATTCCATACGCTGTCAGGATTGGAAAATTCTGAATGACATGAAAGAGGTTGCAGGCCATTTATGTATGAACGCCAGTTGGGAGGATACGGTCAAACAACAAAAGATCATTGCATGGTTTGCCTTGGATATTCCACATAGCGGTGGTCCGGAGCGACTCTGTGGACTGCCTGGCCTGATTCTGGAAATGGATGTAAATAATGGCGCTATGGTGGTTTCTGCCAACAGAATTGAATCAAAAAAACTAACCACAGAATTGGATTTGCCCAAGAAAATCAAAGGGAAAAAAAGCACTGAGCAGGAATACCAAAAGGCACTCAACAAAATAATTCAGGACGCTACAAAAGAGGAACAGCCCTATTTCTGGAGTATCAGATATTAGTACGTATCTTTGCACCCACTCATTGGGGTGTTCGCTTATTGGCGGACTGAGATTACACCCATCGAACTTGCCCAAGTAATTTTGGGTAAGGAATTGAGACGGGGTAGTGACATCACTACACCTGCCGAAGCCCCTTCGACAGGTAGATGTTTCACTTAATTGTTTTTTACAATGACGATTGTCATTCGTTCTTTTGGCGCCCTGGGCATTGTTTTAATTACTTCCATCGTACTGTTTGGACAAAATCTTAAACCCGATTCCCTTCAACAAGGCGCTGCTTTAAAAGAGGTGGTGATTCAGGCCACCCGAGTTTCTTCCAACAGTCCGATCTCTCATTCAAATTATTCCCGGGAACAACTGAGTAAGCAATATCACGCTCAGGATATCCCGTTCCTGCTGTCAGCAGTGCCTTCATTGGTAGAAACTTCGGATGCCGGAACTGGTACCGGATATTCTGGCTTGCGGATCAGAGGTAGTGATCCAACCCGGGTAAATATCACGTTGAATGGAATTCCTGTCAATGACGCAGAAAGTCAGGGTGTGTTTTGGGTGAATATGCCGGATCTGGTAAGCAGTGTATCCGAAATTCAGGTGCAGCGCGGCGTAGGAAGCAGTACAAATGGCGCCGGAGCATTTGGAGCAACCGTCAACCTGGACTTGTCTAAAATTGAAAGCGAACGCTTTGCACGACTCTCCAATACCCTGGGGTCGTTTGGTACACGAAAAAACAGTATTCACCTTGGAACCGGATTATTACGCCAGGGTCTGGCTTTCTCTGCCCGGATTTCTAATCTGTATTCAAATGGATACGTCGATCGTGCAACAGCTGATTTAAATGCTGTTCATTTAACTGGGTCTTACCTCGACGAAAAACAATCAATCCAGCTCCATCTGCTTTCCGGCCGTGAAAAGACTTACCAGGCCTGGAATGGTTTGCCTGCACAATATGTTGACCAACCTTCTTTAAGAACCTATAACTCAACTGGTTCAGAAAGAACAGGTTCTCCACACCCTGATGAAATTGATCATTATACGCAAAGGCACTTTTTAGTACATTTTAAACGACAATTGGCTTCTAACTGGTCGGTTCAATTAAATGGACATTATACCCGGGGCTTCGGGTATTTTGAACAATACAAGGCGGATCAGCAGTTGTCGGAGTATGGTCTCCTTGGTGATTCTCTTATATCAAGTTCTGATCTGATTCGTCGCAGATGGCTGGATAATCATTTTTACGGAAGTACGTTTGCACTTCGCTGGATTCCACAGAGTACCTGGAAAACCTCCATACTCCTGGGGGGCGGGTGGAATCAGTATCAGGGAGCGCATTTCGGGGAGGTTATTTGGTCTGAGCATTTTACCGGTGTGCAAAATGATTACCGTTATTATGAAAATGATGCTGTCAAGCAAGATGCCAACCTGTATGTCAAACTGGAAACTGCGCCTGTTGAAAGCTTGCAGTTGTTAGCAGATCTTCAATTGAGGAGCATTGATTACACCTTTTTAGGATTTAACAACGAAT
>DLXL01000062.1:5926-10969 GCA_003448025.1 Saprospirales bacterium
CTGGATTACACCTTTTTAGGATTAAACAACGAATTGGCGCAGGTAGATCAAACAGTAAAACTCCGGTTTTTTAATCCAAAAGTGGGTGCAACCTATTATATAAACCCTTCCTGGCAGAGTTACATTTTCGCAGGCATTGGTCACCGGGAACCCAACAGAGATGATTTCACGCAAAGCTCGCCGCAAAGCCGGCCTAAATCCGAGCAGATGCTAAATGTGGAACTTGGAGCCAGACATTCCAGAGAGAACCTGAAACTTGCCGCCAATTTGTTCTGGATGCAATACAAAAACCAGTTGGTACTAAACGGACAGATCAATGATGTAGGCGCCTTTATTCGAACGAATGTCCCGGATAGCCGGCGTATTGGCCTGGAGCTTGAAGCAGAAGGCCAGTTAAGTACACGTCTGGCATGGGCTGCAAGTGCTTCCTTCAGCCAAAACAAAGTCAAAGAGTTCAGTGAATATGTAGATAACTGGGATTTGGGTACACAATCATTAATCCTTCACAGAAATACAGCCCTGGCCTTTTCTCCTGCAGTAGTATGCAGGGCTGAGGCCGGCTGGACCTGGTGGCGTAAATTTAACCCGGCAGGGAAGGGAAGCAGCCTGTCCAGTACCCTGGTCAGTAAATATGTCTCCAGGCAGTATCTGGATAATACCTCCAATGTCGCCACCTCCTTGCCGGAATATTTGGTGAACGATATTCGTCTGAATTGGAATTTGGATCAATTTATTGGTGAAAAACTGGTCGTTATATTTTCTGTAAATAACGTCCTGGATCACCAATATGAGTCAAATGGATGGTCTTACCGTTTTACTTCATCTGGGTATGATCCGCGTCCTGATAACCCATATGCAAGATTGGAGCAGGGGGATAAATACCATCTTGCAGGATTTTTTCCACAGGCAGGCAGGCATTGGATGGCTACGGTGCAATTGACTTTTTAACAGAATCTTATAAATAACAGATGTAACATGCATATCAGTTAGCCGTTTTCTCTCAAACAAAATCACATTCTATTATGCGGTACACCATTTTCGTTCTTTCATTGCTGATTATTCTGGCAACCACTTCCTGCCAAAGAGAGTCCTCTGCGGATGTAAACCAGGACAGAATATTTACCCATTATGAGTTGTTCTACCATGCAGATGAGGACATTACTTATGCAAGAGCATGGTTCAGGTTTGGGAGCATCACCGGCACACAACTGGAACTGGCGGCTCCAAGTGAGGTGTCTTTTGATGGCGACAAACTGGCATTTAACAAGTTACTGGCCTTTTATGAAAAAAAGTATCCGGGCTTAAAAACCTCCGGCATATTTCGTTGGGAGGATACAGAGGGAAAGTCGTTTGAGAATACTATTGTCATAAATTCCATTGATTTTGGAGCAGTACCAGATTCTGTTGCCCGGAATGTGGCATTTTCCATACCCTGGACGGGTGCTGCCCTTGGAACGGATGAAGTGGTGGGTGTATGGATCAATGGTGAAAATGAAGGAGATGCCCAGGCAGCCATCACCATAGAAACAGGTGCAACGGCACTCATCGTTCCTGCGGATAAAATGGGTAAAGTCGGCGCCGGCCCGGGTAAAATTTATCTGGAAAGAAGATCCTCACCTGCCCTGGCAGAAGTAACCGGTGCCGGTGGATATGGCGCAGGCATACATCGGGCAAAATCAAAAAATGTTGTTTTTAAATAAGAAGAGGCTGTCTTAAAAGGAATTTTTACCGCAGAGACGGAGAGGTTTCGATAATCAATTATTTACACCTCTTCGCCTCTGCGGTAAAATGCACATCATTGCTTTTTATTTCTTCGCTCAAGCCCCCAAATACCCTTCTTTTGCCCTATGATATCCTTCTCTTTTCTGGTTTCCAGAATCGGATCAGGGAATGGCACGTCTTTTTGCTTGTCGTCAAACACCTTGTCTACATAAATCCATTTACCCTTATCCAAGCGGTATGCATCATAACTGCCATCCGGAACTGCAGTAGTTCCCTTGCCATAGGGGCTTTCCCAAGGTATCAAATGGTCCATTATGATCATCTGATATTGTTCATCCCAATTTAACCGCACTTTGGCATCGGCTGAATATTGCAGATAAATACGATTGCGTGCAGGCGCATCCTTTCCATGATCAAATACAGGGTCACCAAAGCTGGGTATCCCTTCTTTATTAAAGCTGATTACATCAATAATTTTCCGTTTCTCAAAGAATTCAAAAGCATCAAAGCCGATCAGCAAGTATTTTCTTCCCTTTCTGGTGTCGAATTGACGTATGTTGTAATATAACGCACCATACCATTTATCAGCCGTCATGATATCATTGGCTGGAAATGTTTTCACTTCAAAACTTCGGTCAATTAATGGAAACAATTTTAATTGACGCTCATTCATTTGAATGGCTCCGTAGTACCGATAGGTAGAGTCATTGACAAATAGTTGCCAGGTGAAAATCCGGAAACTGCTGTCTGGCGGAGTCAAAATGGAAACCGTTTTAATTTGCTCAAACGGGTATTGGAATGAGTTTTCGGTCTTTAAGGCTCTAACCAGGGTTGTAATGAAAACCTTACAGGCGGCAAACCGCTCAGCCTCAATGGAGTCATTTACAATGGCGTAGCCTAACACTCCCAGCGTGTCTTCAATACCTTGTAGCTGCTCCAATGCCTGAGGGCTTAATGGTCCTGAGGGCACAGGCTTAGACGATTTTTGGGCAGACAAGGAAAAACTTGCTGAAAAACACAGGAACACTGCAATGATTCTCAAAAGCATAAGGCTATTTTGATTGAAATATAACGAACGGCAAGTCATGTTAAAAATTGTTTTCTTAACCAGCGCTTTACCACCAATCGTTCTTTTTGAGTTTGTTTTCGTAACCGCGAACATTGTAACTCACACTTAGCATGAAGTATCTGGCCAAAGTTGGGGCGATGGAGTTAATAACGTAATTCTGGCTGGCGTTTTGCTGTACATTCAGTCGTTGATTGAGTAAGTCGAATGCAGCCAGGCGGACCTCAATTTTGTTGCTTTTGCCAAAAAGTTGCCGCACAGAGGCATTCCAAATACCTATGTTTTGCTCAAAGGCAAAACGTTCGTTCCGATAAATATTATAGTTGAAATTGCTTTCGAAGAAAACTTTGCTGAAGACCTGCCACTTGATAGATGCATCTGTTCCGTAGCCTCTGATTTTTTGGTTTTGTTCACTTTGGATGGAGTATGCAATGTTGTTAAAACGCATATTCCCGCTTAATCCGGCAATAAGCCTGGGACTTGGAGTGATGTTAAATCCGATGCGAAAGTTGTAGTTCTGGCTGGAGGTTTCATTCTCAACCCCATTGATGAAGGAAGGCGACTGGTTAAAACTAATGCTGGGATTAAAATTGACAGATAATTTGGTCTTGATGATTGGAATGTTTGACCAGATATAGGTACTGAAGTTTCTGCCTCCAGATACATTCTCCGGTCGGGATGTGGTACGCGCTCCGAGCGTGTCTATAAATTCAATGGTTTGGTTATAAACGATCTGGCTATCATAAAGGTCAAAGTCGGCGCCAAGGCCATAACTTGCCATGTTATTTGCATTCCAATAGTTAAAATTAGCGCCAAGGGAATGGGATCGCTGGGGTTGAAGGTCTGGGTTACCTAAAGTCCTGAACGCAGGATTGGTAACAATGGGCACAGGTTGCAGGTCGTTGAACTGTGGCTCGGATATGGCATAACTATAATTGGTGCTCAACCACATATCTTTTGGCAATTGATATTCTAACTCAACATTGGGGGTCAGGTTGAAGTATTGTTGCTTTAGTGGAGGAGACAGTAAAGGTAATCCCTTCGCCACGGAATAAGCCCCGCTCAATTGAAGGTGCTGAGCGGCAAGACCAACCGTAGCATTGAGGCCTTCATGCGAGTATCTGATGCTTGAGCCGGCGCGACCGTATTGGACTTGCTGATCGTAATAAATACTAAGGCTGTCAATCCGATTGTTATTGTTTTCAGGGTCGCCCGTTGGTCGATTAACTTCGTTGTCTGTTTGACTGGCGTTCAAAAAGGCTTCCAGATACCATTTTTTGGAAAGTGGTTCTGTAAACAAAGCGCTGGATTTGAACTGCCGGGTATGTGCGAAGTTGGAGTTGAATTGCCTTATTTGGGCTTTACTGCCGGATTGCAGAAATTTATTTTCTGAAGAAAGATTTTCCGACCCATCGTTGGTGCTGTCGTTGTAACCGCCGCTTATTGCAAATGATCTGCCTTTCTTATCAAACCGGTGCCGGTAAATTCCCGTACCTGAAATCCGCCATGCATCTAATGCATTACTGTTATTAATGCCCAGTTCGCTGGTTGGGCTGCCAAATTCATTGGAAAATAATTGATTTTGAAGCGTTTGGCCGTTAGCATTACTGAGTCGGCTCTCCAGTTTAAAAACCAGCAAATCACTGGAGTCTATGTCGTATGTAAGTCTTGATGAAAGACTATGGCTTCCTCTAAACTCGTTTTTACCCAAGGTGTCTGTGTTGAAAAAGGAAGTATCAGGGAGGAAGGTTTGCCGTGAGGTATACTGATCTAAATCCAAGCTGGTTTCCTTGTAAAAGTAGCTGGCATTAAATTTCACCTTCTTTTGAAAGTAGTTGTAATTCGCACCTCCACCATAGTTGGTCGTAAAGCCACGTCCATCAAAGTTGTTGAAAGGAGAATCGCCTCCACCTCCATCAAAATAATAAATCCTGCGGCCGCCACCAAATCCAAAATCGCCGTTATCGCTATCACCAAAAGAATTCTGCCCTTTAAACTCGCCATAATCCTCCCAATTGACGCCCGTTTGATTGATATTATTGGCAAAGCCGATAAAGGATAGTTGTTCTTTTTGGTTGAATCGGTTAAAACTCCCCCTGCCAGCCCAGGTATCTTCGGTACCAATGGCTGCTGTCAATTTGCCAAAAGAGCCTTTTTTAAATTCATCTTTTAGCTCCAGGTTCATTGCTTTCTCAATCTATCCATCTACAACCCCGGATAGCCTAGCCTGTTCTGATGATTCGTTATATACATGG
>DLXL01000246.1 GCA_003448025.1 Saprospirales bacterium
ACCGTCATCATATTCAAATTCATTCGACACAATTAACGTCTCCAACCAATCCATTCCAGACAAATCTGGCAGTTCCGTCAATCCACAATTCCCCAAATCCAGCACCCGGGCGTCTTCTCCGCGGGCGTGTTTGGCTTTGTTTTTGGCTATTACTTGTTGGGCTAGTTCTGTCATAATGTTAATAAATTACTGGATATACCATGATTTGATGAATTTCACGCCGCCGCCTTTCAAACCCCTCCCAGCAAAGATCCATTTTTTCCGATTTTTACCACTACATCCACCCACCATGAATCGCCGTAAATTTTTACAAAGCACCGCCCTGGCCGGCGCAGCCCTGAGCCTCACGCCGCTTTCTTCCTGCGAAAACAATCCCGCGCCGGCGCCCAACCCTTCATCCTCTGCTGCTCCCGGCAAATTCGACCTGAACGAAACCACCATCGCCGATCTGCAAAAACAAATGGCAAGCGGGGAGCGAACGGCCCGCCAAATCGCACAGCTGTATCTGGACCGCATACAGGCTATTGATAAAAACGGTCCGGCTATCAATGCCGTGATTGAACTCAATCCCGATGCCCTCGCGCAGGCGGATGCGCTTGACCGCGAGCGCACGGCCGGGCAACTGCGCGGACCCCTGCACGGCATCCCCGTTCTGATCAAAGACAACATCGATACCGGCGATAAAATGATGACCACCGCCGGCTCTCTGGCACTGGAAGGACACCGGGCTGCCCAGGATGCTTTTGTGGTGAAACAACTCCGCGCTGCCGGCGCACTCATCCTGGGCAAAACCAACCTGAGCGAATGGGCCAACTTCCGCAGCACGCACTCCAGCAGCGGATGGAGCAGCAGGGGCGGACAAACCAAAAATCCGGTTGTCCTGTCGCGCAACCCTTCCGGCTCCAGTTCCGGATCGGGCGCCGCAGTGGCCGCCAACCTCTGCGCCGTGGCCGTGGGCACCGAAACTGATGGCTCGGTGATCGCTCCGGCATCGGTCTGCGGTGTTGTAGGACTGAAACCAACGGTCGGGCTGGTGAGTCGCAGCGGGATCATACCCATCTCTGCTTCGCAGGATACCGCCGGCCCTATGGCGCGGACAGTGACAGATGCTGCCATCCTGCTTTCCGGTATGACCGGCGCCGATCCGAACGATACCGCCACTGCTGCCAGCGCAGGCAAAGCATCGTCAGATTACACCACTTACCTGGATAAAAACGCCCTGGCCGGCAAACGCATCGGCGTGGAAAAAGCGCATTTTGAGGGGCATGTGGATGCTGTAAAAGTGTATAAAGATGCTCTGGAGGCATTAAAAAAAGCAGGCGCTACACTGGTGGAGATCGAACTGCTCAAACAGATCAGCCCGCTCAATGATGCGGAATTTGAACTGATGCAGTACGAATTCAAAGACGGTCTGAACCGCTACCTCGCATCCGCTAATGCCGGCGTAAAATCCCTGGCAGAGGTCATCGCTTTTAACCTGGCCAACGATGCCCGTGTGATGCCGTTCTTCAAACAGGAGATCCTCGAATTATCCGAAAAAAAGGGGCCGCTCACCGATCCCAAATACCTCGAACTGCAAAAGAAGACCTACGCCACGCGTGGCATCATCGACGACCTGCTCAAAAAAGAAAAGCTCGATGCACTCGTGGGCATCACCATGGGTCCGGCACATCTCACCGATCTGGTGTACGGCGATTATTACCCCTCCCACGGTTTTTATTTCGGGCAGGCTCCCGCTATGGCCGGATACCCGAGTTTGACGGTGCCCATGGGTCGGGTGCAGGAATTGCCGGTGGGGCTTTCATTCGTCGGTACAGCCTGGCAGGATGGACAGATACTGGGCCTGGGTTTTGCCTATGAGCAGGCTACGAAATGGCGCACAGCACCGGCTTTTGAGGAATAGAAACTTTCCGCAACGCACAAAATGACATGCGGAAGCGATTTATCCATCCGTATTCCTGGGCGGGTTTTGTGCTGGTGGAATAAGCCGTAACGCGATACCAATATTTTCTTTCACACACCTAAAACAAATCGAGTATGCATCCAATCATCAGAAACATCCTGGCTGTAATTGCCGGTATCATCGTGGGTAGCATCGTGAACATGGGCCTTATCATGATCAGCGGCTCCGTCATTCCGCCTCCTGAAGGGGGAGATGTAACCACACCAGAAGGGCTGAAAGCTACCATGCATTTATTCCAGCCGAAGCATTTTATTTTCCCGTTCCTGGCGCATGCCCTTGGCACTTTAGCCGGTGCATTTCTGGCTGCTAAACTGGCAGCAAACAACCATATGAAGTTTGCTCTGGTGATTGGTGGGTTTTTCCTCCTGGGCGGAATTGCCAGTGTTTTTATGCTCTCAGGCCCTATGTGGTTTAATGTGCTTGATCTGGTTGCCGCGTATATACCGATGGCGTATTTGGGAGGCAAGTGGGCTGGGAGGAGTTAGCGCATATTCGGTTTGAACCAAAAATTATGGAACCACAAAAGTCACAAAGGGCACAAAATGTCTTGTATTTTGTACCATTCGTGACTTTGTGGTTCTTGGCCGCTGTGCCCAGGTATTAGCTTCCAAATAGTCTCTTTTAAACCGATCGAAGTGGTTATTCTGTTCCTGCTACTCCGACAACTTTAGAATGTTAAATGCCCCGCGCCCTACGATGAAAAACACCACGGTACCAACCAGGAGGTCCGGATATTTTGAATTTGTCAGATAAACAAGGATGCCGGCAACGATCACCCCAAGATTTGCCAGAACGTCATTAGAGGTGAAAATCATACTCGCCTGCATATGTGCTTCTTTACTCTTGCTGGATTGCAGCAAATACAAACACAGCCCATTCCCGATAAGGGCAAGGATGGAAATAAGGATCATGGTCTGAAATGCGGGAATGGTTTCCAGTCCCAAAAAGCGTCTGATGACTTCTATGAAACCGAAAACGGCAAGCGCCAACTGGAAATAGCCTGCCGATTTAGCGATGCGTTTTTTCCTTGCCGTGGATCCACCCACAGCAAACAGGGCAAGTCCGTAAACAAGGCTGTCGGCAAGCATATCCAGACTGTCGGCCACAAGGCCCATTGAGTTGGAGATAAAGCCCGTTGCGGATTCAAGAATAAAAAAGAAGAGATTGATGGCCAATACCTGCCAAAGCAAACGTGTTTCCCGTTGGGTGTGGTTGGCTGAAGTGGGGTGGTAGTTGGCTGCCGAAACACTTTCTACAAGGGAAGTGTCAAACTGTAAGGCATCCAGTTGCGCTAATATGGGGTCGTAATGCCCGGTATGAAAAACCGTTAGTTTCCGGTTAGGAATATCAAAGTCCAGGGCCTCTATATCTGACAGGTCAGCAAGTTTCATCCGAATCATGTGTTCTTCGGATGGGCAGTCCATTTTTGCTATGCTAAAGGTCGTTTTCTGCATGGTTAAACTTTTTCAACGGGAACCTTCCATTATTACTTCCCACGTGTTCATTTAGGTAGTACACTCTAATTGAATGTTGGAGATTTTGATTCCACAAAATACATATCAACTTCTCCTTTATGCTTCGCCTGAATTTTTCCGCGATGCTCACATGTAAAGGTATCTTTTACCAAGGCATAAGTAGTACTACTGATATTCACTTTTCCGGCTTCACCGCTTGACTCCATTCTTGAAGCAATGTTGACCGTATCCCCCCAGATGTCGTAAGCGAACTTTTTTATGCCAACTATTCCTGCTACAACAGGCCCGGTATGAATGCCAATTCGGATTTCAAAAAGCTCTTTGCCTTCCTTTTTTCTTTTCCGGCTATGCTCCTCCATGAACTTTTGAATATCAAGCGCCGCATGCACAATATCGGTCGCATGTGTCTTATTGGGAACAGGTAAGCCGCCTACACACATGTAAGCATCACCAATGGTTTTTATTTTTTCGATGCCATAAGCTGTAATAATATGGTCGAATGCTTTGAAACAGGCGTCTATTTCGCTTACCAATTCTGCCGCAGTGAGCCTTTCTGAAATCTGCGTAAAACCTTTGAAATCAGTGAACATGACCGTGACTTCCTCAAATTGTCTTGCGTCTGCACTACCCTTTGCTTTGAGTTCTTCCGCTACTTCTTCCGGAAGGATGTTTAATAATAACGCCTCGCTTCTTTGCTTTTCTTTTTCTATAATTTTTTTCTGCCGCCTCGTAACCCTGAAGCGATTAAAAATAATGGAGGCTACTGCTAACAACAATATAGCAATCCCAATGAGATATTTTTTAGTGATATCAGCTAATTCTTTTTCAAAAACAAGATTCTTTATGGTGGCTTCTGCCTCCTCAATTTTTGATTCCACCTCAAAACTCTTGGTTCGGTATTTTCGCTCTTCAGCACTTATCAGTGACTGAAGCTCTGTGTATTTTTTGAAGGTGGAGTCTGCTGCCTCACTGTCTCCTAGTTTAAGGCACACCTCTATCAATAATTTTTGTTCTTTTAACAGCTCCTTTTTTACAATTTTAATATTGGGTATTTCTGCTTCAAGAAGTGCTTTTGCTACTTTATATTGGTTCTGTGTTATTCGGACTTTAGCCAGGTAATAGTTAGGCAAATGAGATCCGGCCGGCCCCCAATTTGAAAGGTTATGTGTACGCATAACCTCCTTGCACTTCACCAAATTGGCTTCGGCTGAGAGCATGTTTGGAAATTTAGGGA
>DLXL01000009.1:0-781 GCA_003448025.1 Saprospirales bacterium
ATGGGGTTTATGGGGTTTATGGGGGTTTATGGGTTTATGGGGGAGTGATATTCCGGGACGGTTTACCGCAATTAAAAAAGCGGCAATCGCTTTATGCGACTACCGCTCTCATCAAAACACGCTTCATTGTGTCAAAGGTAATAAGAAATATAATATTCGCGACTTCAGTATGGGATTTTCATGGTAAACCCGGGTAAAGGAATATTTACGAAACTATTGGAAGTTACGTAAACAAACAAGAGCCACTCCCGATCAAACGGGAATGGCTCTTGATGATAAAACATGAAGGAGTGATCAATTATTTCACTACAATCATTTGTGTTTGAGCGAGGCCTTCGCTGCCCTGCAGCACCACACGGTAGCTACCGGAAGGAAGTGTTGCTGCGTTCAGCACCACGCGGTGATCGCCGGAAACGAGGTTACCCAGCAATTGGCTTTGTACCAAAGCACCTTCTGCATTGAACACGCGCAGGTCAATGTTCTGGGCATTTTCCAGGTTGAAGCGTACTTCTGCGTATTCGCGGGTTGGGTTTGGAGCCACCAGGAAGTTGCTGAGAGAAAGCTCCTGCGTACCAACAGGTGTGGTAACATTTACGTTATCCACAAATACGTTATTACCAAAACCGCTCGCGCCTACAAAACGGATCAGAATTTCTGCCTGACCGTTGAAAGAAGACATATCCAGTGAGTTTGGAGCCCATTGAGCTGCCGTTGGAACGAAAGCAGCAGTAGTTGGAGGCGCTGTAGCCAGATCATCTGCACTTTTGTCAAAAATAGTTTC
>DLXL01000009.1:947-2557 GCA_003448025.1 Saprospirales bacterium
CTTTTGTCAAAAATAGTTTCCCAGGTATCACCACAATCTGTTGAAACTTCAACAAGGAGATGGTCTACATAAGTAGCATTATACTGTGCATAGGCATGATCGAACGTCAGAGTAGAGGCATTGGTAGCCGTGCTCAGGTCGATTTTCGGTGTAAACAGGTAAGCAGTCTGCCCTTCACCCATATCGTAGAAATTGCAACGGGCAGAACGGGTGCTGGAGGCGCCTGCATTGGTAGCCAGTTTCCAGCCATTTGTACCCACATTGATGGAAGACCATCCGGTTGGAGGGAATGCTGCACTTTGGAAAGTGTTAGCGAAAGGAAGTGCTTGTGCAGGACCTACATTTGCAGATACCTTGATCGTAGAGGTACCGCCAACCAGGTTGGTTTGAATACCCAGGTTAGAGCTGATAACCGCCACTTCAACGTTGGTAGTACCGGAAGTATTGATCACAATGTCAGTCAGAGTAACTTCTTCAGAAGCACCAGGAGCCAGATCACCGGTCCAGTTCAGGTCGGTCCAGGCGCCAGAACCCTGACGGAAGCGGAGCAGTGCACTGGTAAGGTTGGCATCACCCGTGTTGGTCATGGTAAACTTAGGAGAATAGCCAGCAGCGCATGCAAAAACGTTTTCAGATGGCACACTGATGCCCAGACCAGCCACAGGAGGCAATGGCTCTGAACGCTCAGACTGGTACACTTCTTTGGTGCCATCATTTTGGAGCCATGCAGCGATGCTCATTTCGTTGATGTCATAGAAATTCGCTAATTTCCATGCAAAGCTGTAGGTTTTGGTTTCTCCTGCAGTGAAATTGCCCGTAGCTGTACCTGTTGGATTAGGGAGCATTTTACGCATGATCTGATAAAAATCTTTCTCGCCGTTGGTACCAGGAGCAGCATCGAAGATGATTTCGTCTTCAATTACAGCTACACGGAGACGCAGGTTACCGGTCAGTGCCGTTTCAGATTTTACGGCAACAGAGATAAACACAGAGTCGTAAGTAGCGTTTATGGTGTGCGACAGTGCGATGGTTACCGGCGTCAGCAGGTTATACTGCTGCTGGATTACGGCAGGAGTAAAGTTTGACAGTGGGAACACCTCGGTTGTGCCATTCTGGCGACCGTTTGGAACGCCTGTTACACCATAGTATGTAACGCGAGGAGCCACATCCGCCTGAGTCTGCACATTCATTGGGTCAAAGCCAGGCCAGTTGGTTTGGTATTTAACCGGAGTCAGGAATTGGATATTGGCATCAACCACGGCATTGAAGCCTGGATTCTGGGCTGCGCAAGGAGGGCAGGAAGCGTTGGTAAACTCCTCAATAAGTACCCGGCGCTGGTGCTGAGCGGATGCAGCGAGGGTGCACAAGAGAACGAAAACCAGGATGGATAATCTTTTCATCATGTTTAGCAATGTTATAGTTGGTGAAAAATGCGAGCAAATGTAATAAAACCCATATCCACACCAATACTTTTAGTCGAATTTGTCTGTAGATGGCAAAGTGGAACGGAAAAGTACAACTGCTCACCGCTTCACTACCTCCCGCACATACCGCAGCTGTCCTGCTTCATCCAGCACGCGCAGCAAATATATACCAGACGCCACCGAACG
>DLXL01000009.1:2676-2828 GCA_003448025.1 Saprospirales bacterium
ATATATACCAGACGCCACCGAACGAAGATCCAACCTCCGGTCTGAGGTGGAAGCCACCTCCCGGCCTCCAGCATCCGTAAGTACTAAGCGCCACAAATGTTGTGCCTCCGGCAATTGCACCTGTACCCAGTCTGTTGCCGGATTGGGGTAAA
>DLXL01000009.1:2997-3455 GCA_003448025.1 Saprospirales bacterium
TCATCTTGCGGGCTGCCCGTTGAAACCATATACTCCACTACGACCGTATTCACGGTAGTACATCCGTTTTTATCCGTAGTAGTGATGTTGTACTCGCCGGCAGGTAAATCCGTGATCACCTGTGTGGTGCTGCCCGTACTCCATAGAAATGCATAGGGCGATTTACCCCCCAATACCGCCAATACTGCTGCCTCGCCATTGGGCGGACTGGCCTGGGTTTGGTCGGTGGCGGTAGTGACAGCCCAAAGGGAATCCGGCTGAGTCATGGGCGGGAAAGCGAAGGAGGCCGTGCAACTGTATACATCAGAAACGGTTACGGCATAGGCGCCCGGCCCCAGAGGTTGCGCCAGAGAATCCGTTCCGGCCCATCCCTGCCACTGCCAGGTAAAGGGCGCCGCACCGGTAACCGGCGTAGCCGACAACCACCCGGTTTCTCCATAGCAGGGTATGGCCTGGCC
>DLXL01000583.1:0-598 GCA_003448025.1 Saprospirales bacterium
AAAATGAAACGAATTGAGCTAGAAATTGTAGCACTTTCTCATAGCATGACCCAATCCCATAATTATGCGGTGGTGTTGGGTGAGCGCCGTGGAAAACGCAGGCTACCCATTGTAATTGGCAGCTTTGAGGCGCAGGCTATTGCAGTCGCATTGGAGCGAATGGTTCCCAATCGGCCACTCACGCATGATCTGTTCAAAAATGCCTTTGACATCTTTGATATTCAACTCAAAGAGGTGATTATCAGCAATTTGTTGGATGGGATCTTTTATGCCCGGCTGGTTTGTACCAAAAATGGCGAATTGTTTGAAATCGATTCCCGCACCTCGGATGCCATTGCCATGGCAGTGCGTTTTGAATGTCCGATATTCACCTATGATTTTATTCTGGAAGCTGCCGGAGTGATTCTGGAAGAGCAGGAAGGTGGCGGATTTTCTACGGTGCCTGCTCCTGCGGAACTGGATGAAGAGGCCGTAGAAACCTGGCCAATTGATGCCCTCCGGGGAAGATTACAAGAGGCTCTGGATAATGAAGAATATGAAATGGCTGCCAAGATTCGAGACGAAATGAAGCGACGGGAAGCAAAGGATTAGGTCAGGG
>DLXL01000583.1:806-5371 GCA_003448025.1 Saprospirales bacterium
GGATGTGTTTTTAACACCCTTTTTTTCCCCGCTTTTTTTTGCAGCATAGGTAAAGCACCTTTGTAATTCATCTTTGATTAGCTTTACCTCGATTTCAAACTTCGCTGCTGCTTATGTGGAAAACAATCTTGTTTTCAAGTGCCTTTCTTCTTACTGTATGGAAAACAGCTGCCCAAAAGCCTGTACTGGTAATTCCTACCGGGCATAGTTCGGGGGTGGTGTCCTTTTCATGTTCAGCCGACGGGAACTATTTTTTAACCCTCGGAGGCGATGATTTGATTAAATTATGGAACAAAAAGGGACAGGAATTGAAAACCTTCAGGTCTCCATTACAAAAGTACGATTGGGTACAGTTATCACCCAACAACGATTTTATTCTGGCTAGCCAACGCCGCAATTCCGATGCATGGGTGTTAAAATCCAGATCGGGGGAATTGGCGTTTGCGCTCAAGGGGCACAGTGGTTATATTGAATGTGAAAGTTACTCCCCGGATGGGCAGTGGATAGCCACCGGTGCACAGGATTCCACTGCCATCCTTTGGAATGCAAAGGATGGTACGCCTATTCGCCGATTTATTGGACATACAGGTATTATTACGGCTCTTGCTTTTTCATCAGACGGGAAATGGCTGGCAACCTTGTCTTACGACAAGACCGCTAAAATTTGGGAAACGTCCACCGGGAATTTACTCAAGACCCTTCAAATCGATGTCCGTCATGAAATAGGCAATGAAATTCATTTTTCGCCCAATGGCAAATTGATTTCCGTCAAGTGCCTGGGGTATTTTAACAATCAGGAACAAATTTCTCTTTGGTCAACAGAAACCGGGGAAAATGTTAGGGATCTGGAAGGGTATTCCTTTTGTTTTTCGCCTGACGGCAAATGGGTTTGTCTTTTTAAGGAGGCCAAAGCCTTTGTTTACGCTGCTGACAGGATGGATGAGGAACCATTTCGCACCTTTCAAGCCACATTTCCTCCCTTGGATGGACCCATGCCAACCAGCATTCTGAATGGAGCATTTCTCCCTGATAGCAAAGGCATATTCCTGAATGCATGGCACATTCCTGAAGTATACGATCTTGAAACCGGTAAGCACAGACTTTCCCTTAAAGGGTACGTGATCCCGGTGAAATCTGTTTCTTTTTCCCCGGATTCCAGGCAGTGTTTATTTGGAACAGAAGTGGATATACTGAAATTGGATTTCACTGCGGGCGATTTCATCAAGCGGTTCAAAGGACAAGGCGGGCTGATTGATTCCCGGTATTCCCCGGATGGACGTAACATCATTTCCATTACAGAAGATTGCACCGGAACCATATCCGATGCCGACAATGGTGAACCATTGTTCCAGTTAGAGCAAACACCTTGCACCTACCCCATTTCAAGTTACGCCCGAATCCTGGAGGTTTCGCCTGACGGTCAATATTTTGTGAGGGGTCATGGCTTTGGAAATAAAGCGGGACCTCCCATGCTGGGTATTTACCAATTTTCAAACGAGGGAATAGTGGATTCTCTTCTTTTCCCTTTTGAGGAATTTGGGGAGCCGGAGCAAGTAGCCATTTCCATGGATGGCAAACAGATCGCCGTTTTGGCAGAAGCCAAATTGCTGGTATGGGACGTAAATATGCGCCAGTGGGACGTTATCTTTGACGAGCACCAGTACGAATTGGGATCTATAGCTTTTTATGGAAAAGACAAACTGGCTATTTGCTGGGGAGATCAGGTCATGTTTTGGGATATTACACAGAAACAAAGCCTGGGGGCAACATGGTTAAAAGAATATTATCTGGGTAAGAAGGATTTAAATGCTTTCGATTGGATGGGAACCTCCCTTGAAGAAGCAAATTTATCGGATATCGCTTGCAGCCAAAATGGCAAGTGGTTGGCAACGGCTTATGGAAACGATATCGTCTTGTCGCGTTGCGCGGAAGATAAATTGCCGGAACCTGTCCACGTTTTTAAGGGGCGCGATTACAGGGTTACACAAATCCATTTTTCCTCCGACAGTAGATTTTTGATTTCCTCTTCCCTGGATAATACGGTGCGCATCTGGGAGGTGCAAAAACAGGTAGAAGCCGCCAGAGTGATTGTTTTAGATGATTATCATTGGGTCATCACTACTCCATCCGGCCTCTTCGATGCCTCCGATGGCGCCAGAAAAATGATGTATTATGTAGTGGATTACCAAAAAGAGACGGTAGTGATTGGTTTGGAGCAATTACAGGAACGCTACTGGCAACCAGGGCTTTTGGCTTCCATACTGTGTCTTTCCCCTTATCCTGTACGGAATGTGGGGACATTTGACAATCTCCCATTATTTCCATCTATTGAAGAAAGCACCCGTATCGAGTCTGACCATCTGCACATTCGCCTGCGTGAGCGCAATGGCGGCATCGGAAAACTTAACCTGATCATTAACGGGATCACGCGGGCCGAAGACCTCAACCCGGAACGCAATAAAGAACTCAAGATCGATCTGAAGCGGTTTTCCAGATTTCTCCGGACAGACACCGTAAATACCATCGAACTGGAGGTATATGAAGCCAAAAACAGCCTGAAAAGCGGAACATATCTGCTTCATTATCAGGTATCCGTGCAAAAGCGCGGGGAGGGCAATGAAGAGGCGCCTATAGTGAACGATTGCCAGATGCCGCGGCATTTATACCTGATTGTGGTGGGAACCTCCCTTTATCCGCAGGGCGTGGATTCCCTTCCATCTGCCAATGAAGATGCCCTTGAAATGGCCAGGGTGTTGCAGGAAGCGGGTAAGCAATTGTATGACGATCGGGTACACCTCAAATTACTGGCCACCAGGGGCGGAGAGTCGCCCAGCAAAGCCAATATTGCCGCCGCGTTCGAAGCCTTTAAGTCGGCCAGTGTCTGCGATGTGCTGGTGGTCTTTTTTGCCGGACACGGCTCCAATTGGGGCAAGGATGGAGATAAATCCAATTTTTACTACCTCACACAGGACATCACCTTTAATAAACTGAACGATGAGGGGATTAGGAAAGCCTATGCCATTTCAGATCAGGAATTGAAAGACTGGATGCGGGAGATCCCTGCCGAGAATAAACTACTGATCCTGGATGCCTGTAATTCCGGACAGGCGGCCATCAATATGGGCGGGGTCATTGCGCGCGACATGGATCCGGACAAGATTGTAGCCTTTAACATCATGAGTGGCAACTCCGGCAGTTATGTCATCTCCGGCAGTTCGGAAAGCGGGGCCAGTTTTGAATCGGTGGTTTTCGGGCAGGGATTACTTACCTACAGTTTGCTGGAAGGCATTAATGGTACGGCGCTGGATGGCACCAAGGTGGATGTGCTTCCATTATTGCTCAAATCCTACAAAAGGGTAGGGGAGTTGGCGAAAACCCTTGGCAAGGAACAAACCCCCATCATCGCCAAGCCGCGCGGGAATGCCAGTTTTTATGTAGGCCGGAACGACGGCAATATCAAAATTGATTTGCCGGAAACCAAGCCAATGGTGATCCGGAGTATCTTTTTTGAACAGGGAACCTTCAGCGACCAGCTGAGTTTGACCAAATCGGTAAACGCCGCCTTCCGGGGCAAGGAAATAAGAGGCAAACAAGCCCCCTGGTTCTACTCGGATATCCCGGAACATCCCCAGGGGTTTACCGTGCGGGGCGCCTATACCAGCCAGCCTGACAAATCGGTAAGTGTGCGATGCAGCGTGTTGAAAGGTGAAACGCCTGTTGGAGAGCCGTTTACTGTGAATGGCCCCAATGATTCCAGGGCTTTGTCGGAGCTGATTGTGAAGGCGGCCAGGCCGTTGATCAGGTTGAAGTGAAATCGTTGCGCTGCCCATTTACTTCAAAAATATGTGAATGATGAAACCTTGGATCGTTTATTCGATTTTTTTGTTCCCCTGCTTTGTGCTGGCACAAACACCTAAACTGGTCGTGCCAGTAGGGCATACCAAATCGCTGAATGCCGTTGCGTTTTCCCCAAACGGACAATATATATTGACCGGAAGCGACGATCGAAAGGCCAAACTTTGGGATTTGTCTGGCAGGGAATTGCAAGTTTTTTCCGGGCATTCGGACTACATCACCGCTGTCGCTTTTTCCCCTGACGGGCAGCGCATTCTGACTGGAAGTTTGGATCAAACAGCCAAATTATGGGATCTGTCAGGAAAATTGCTGCACTCATTCACAGGTCACTACGACGCTGTTAATGCGGTAGCGTTTTCTTCTGATGGTCAACAGGTACTAACGGGGAGCTCGGACCAGACAGCCAAACTGTGGGACCTTTCGGGTAAAGTATTGCAAACCTTTGCAGGCCATGAGGATATTATCTGGTCTGTTGCTTTTTCTCCCGACAGGCAATATGTGCTTACCGGAAGTAAAGACCAAACCGCCCGATTGTGGGACTTGTCCGGTGGGGGCATAACCTCCATTGTTGGACACAAAGAGGAGGTCGTTTCTGTAGCCTTTTCACCTGATGGACAACGAGTGCTGACTGGGAGTTTGGACAAAACCGCTCAACTATGGGACTTGACCGGAAAGCCCTTGATCACTTTTGCTGGCCATAAGTTCGGTGT
>DLXL01000583.1:5518-8533 GCA_003448025.1 Saprospirales bacterium
CACATCGGTAGCCTTTTCGCCTGATGGAAAACATGTGATTTCTGGAAGTTTGGATAAAACCGCTAAACGCTGGGATTTGTCTGGAAAGGAAATAACGACCTTCTCCGGGCATAGTGCGAATATCAACGCTATTGCCTTTTCACCTGACGGCCAAAAAGTGCTGACCGGATGTTTGGATAACACGGCTAAGCTGTGGGATTTGTCGGGCCGGGAACTGCGGACCTATATTGGCCATTCTTCTGCGATAAGTTCGGTGGCCTTTTCACCTGAGGGACGGCGGGTGTTGGTTGGGAGTGCCGATAAAACAGCCAAATTGTGGAACTTGACCGGCGAAGATTTGCAGGCTTTCCTTGGACATACGGCCAAGGTTTATGCGGTGGCTTTTTCACTAGACGGTCAATCCGTATTGACCTCCAGTGAGGATCAAACTGCCAAACTCTGGGATTTGTCGGGTCGGGAATTACAATCTTTTGGCGGCCATTCATCTGAAGTCTTGTCGGTGGCCTTTTCACCGGATGGCCAGCGCATATTGATTGGAAATGCAGACAATACGGCTACTCTGTATACTTTAACCGGTAAAACATTGCGTTCTTTCATCGGGCATCAGGGCCCTGTCATGTCCGTTTCCATGTCACCGGATGGTCAACGGGTGCTCACAGGGAGTTACGATAACACGGCCAAATTATGGGACTTGTCGGGCCGGGTATTACAAACGTTTGAAGGACACACGGATGCCCTATGGACCGTTGCCTTTTCACCCGACGGACAGCATGTGCTGACGGGTAGTTCTGATCATACAGCCAAATTGTGGGACTTGTCAGGCAAGGTAATAAAGACTTTTGCAGGGCACACGGATGCCGTCTCTGCTGTAGCTTTTTCACCGGATGGTCAGCATATACTGACAGGTAGCTGGGATCATTCGGCTATGCTATGGGACTTGAAGGGCCATGTGTTGACAAGCCTTTTCGGGCATGAGGATGGTATCAGTTCAGTGGCTTTTTCGCCTGATGGACAGACGATTATTACAGGTAGCCTGGATAACATGGTAAAACTTTGGGATTTGGATAAAGGCCGGGAACTGGCTACTCTGATTGCTATTGACGCTGCCGACTGGGTCCTTACCACGCCTTCCGGACTTTTTGATGCTTCCTCTGGCGCCATGATACGCTTGCATTATATGATGGGACTTGATGTGGTGGAACTCGACCAAATCAAGGAGCGATATTATGAACCCGGATTAATCACAAAGGTTTTGAATAATTCCAGTGGTGACTTGCGGGATGTGCAACAGTGTAAAGATTTGCCGCTATATCCGTTGATAGAGGCCTCCATTAATCAAAACAGACTGGACATCCAACTCGTCAAGCGCAACGGTGGGCTTGGCAAGCTCAGTTTCTTCGTTAACGGCAAGGAAGTGGCCGAGGATGTCAACACAGGGCGCAAAGAAAGCCTGAGTCTCGACCTGAAAGAATTTGCCAAATACTACCGCACGGATACATTGAATACCCTCAGTTTGCGGGCCTACAACGCCGAGGGTTGGCTGAAAAGTCAGGCATTCTCCTTTCCTTATGCTTATGTAGCTGCCAGAGGAAGCAGTCAGGGGGGCGCGCCTACCCTTGGCAATGGCAAGCCCCGCCTTTTCGCCATCATTGTAGGTACGGCCGATTACAGCGGTGAGAAACTCGATTTGAAATATGCCGACCAGGATGCCACCTCCATAGCCGCAGCGCTGAATGCTGCCGGCCAGCAATTGTTTGGCAGTGATGTTCAACTCAAATTATTGTCTACCAAAAGCAATGTGTCGGCTGAGGTTGCGGGAAGTGTCCAAGGCGATATTTCAAGCAAGGCCAATATTAAGGCCGCTTTTGATGCGTTTGCTCAACAAGCCCAGCCCACTGACGTGCTGGTATTGTATTTTTCGGGTCATGGCATCACTTACGGCGAAGCGGAAAAAGCGCAGTTTTTCTACCTGACCAAAGACATCGCCTCAGAAGACCTCAGCGACCCCGAGATCCGTAACAAATTTACCATTTCATCCAACGAGCTGACCGACTGGATCAAGAGCATTGCCGCCCAAAAACAGGTGTTGATACTCGATGCCTGCAATTCCGGCAAGATTGTGGAAACCCTTTCAGCCATTGGCCAAAAAGACCTCAATCCCTCACAGGTGCGCGCGCTCGAACGGATGAAAGACCGCACAGGTATGTTCATCCTCACGGGCAGTGCGGCCAATATGGTCAGCTATGAGGCCAGCCAATTTGGGCAGGGGCTATTGACCTACAGTCTGTTGCAGGGCATGAGTGGCCTGGCGCTGACCTCAGACAAACGTGTGGATGTCATGACCCTGTTCCAGTATTCCCGCGACAAAGTGCCGGAACTGGCCAAGAGCATCAACGGCGTACAGATCCCGACCCTGGCCTTTCCGGTAGGGGGCGGAAGTTTTGATATCGGCATCGTAAACGACAAGGTCAAAATACCGCTGTCGCAGGTTAAACCGGTGTTCATCCGGAACAACTTTCAGGACGAGGATGCATTCGAAGACGTTCTGGGGCTAACCGATGCGCTGGAGCAATATTTCCGGCAGCAAACGGCCAAAGGAGTGCAAAGCAAGCTGATATATGTGGACGTGAAGGAATACGAAAATGCCTTTTCCATGAAAGGTCGTTACAAGGTAACGGGCAATGAAGTAGCGGTGCGGGTACGCTTATATAAAGGCAAATCACCCTTGGGGGAGGATATAAAAGTCAATGGTAAAAAGGACGATATGCCTGGCCTGGTGAAACAGATTTTGCAGGCGGTGATGCCGCTTGCGAAGTGAACTGACTTCGAAGCGCACAAATTGATTTTCGGAAAAACTTGCACAATTCCTGGTAAAAAAAACTTGATGATGAAAAAAACAATCTTCTTCAGCCTCTTCTTTGCCGCGCTTTCTTTACAGGCGCAAAAGCCTGAACTGCCGCTCCCGGTCATCCATTCCACCCCGATTTGGAATGTATGCTTTTCTGCCGACAATCG
>DLXL01000583.1:8729-15633 GCA_003448025.1 Saprospirales bacterium
AACGGGCAGACTAATTCGCTCCATAGAAACTCCGTTGCCGGTTTCGAGCATCTCCTTGTCGAAAGATGGCAGTCTCTTATTATGTGGCACCTATTGCGGTGCGACCCAATACTTAATGGATTCCGGGGTGATACCAAATATCAATACTGAAATCCAGCTTTGGGATATGGTTTCAGCAAAAAAGATCCGCACGTTAAAATCCTTCAACCAACCAGTCTGTATTGAGAATGTTACCATCTCAGAAGATGGGAAATGGGCCATCGCCAGGTATGAGGATAAAGCTACCCTTTGGGATACGGGCGCCGGAA
Organism: Saprospirales bacterium; assembly: GCA_003448025.1. Lineage (GTDB taxonomy): Bacteria > Bacteroidota > Bacteroidia > Chitinophagales > Saprospiraceae > M3007. The sequence goes on from DLXL01000583.1 coordinate 9,038, forward strand.
AGGAAAAATGGACGATAAAGATTCAGGGAAATCCTGTTTTCGCTCTTGATGGCACTCATTTGGCCATAGGAGGCAATTCGCTGCACTGGGTGGATTGCAATACCGGACAAGCTACCATGATCCTTAAAGACTCCTGTGCGTTTTTTACCTGTACAAAAAATGAAGTACTGATACTTGACCTTGCGAGCAGGTTAAAACACTGGGATATAAAGAGCCAATCCTTTACCTCGGTGATAACGGTTGATCTGGGAATTAGTGATCTGAATATTGGGCTTACACAGGATGTCCGTTTCTCACAGGATGGTACACAAATAGCTGCATTATATTATACAGCGGAGGCAAATGGGATGAGATTCAAGAGTTTGGATGTGCGCGATGGCCATCAGATCCTGTTGAAAGACGGAATTGAGTTCGGTGATGGATCGATCATGTTTACGCCAAACTTACAATACTATATCAACACGCCAGTGACGGATGTGGCAGATGTGCGTGCCGGCATGAGTGCTTATTCCATTAGCTCAGGTAAATTCTCCCATTATTTTGGATTGAAACTGTTGGAAACCACCACTCATACCAACATGTTTCTACCTAAGGGCAAAGTGTATAACCAGGGAAAACTGATTTACATCAACCGGGACAGCAGTTTTATGCCTGTGCCTAGTACACTTTTACTCCCGGAGCGCGCCCTGGTAATCAGTGGGGTGGAAACCGACTCTTTAAAGTATTATGCTGAAAATCAGGTTCTTACAGATGATAAACGATGGCGGGTGGAGTGCAAGGACCACATTTCCTACCAAATTTATAACGCAGCCAACGGGGAACTGGTGGCCACCTTGTTGCTGGCCGAAACCTCTCCTGAATATACCGATTCCGGCTACGATGACCGGGCTAGTCGTATCTGGGCTGTCACGACCCCTTCAGGCCTTTTTGATGCCTCGCCGGAAATGATGGAGAACCTGCATTATGTGCTCGGCATGGAGGTGATTGAGCTGAGTCAGCTGAAAGAACGTTATTATGAGCCGGGACTTTTAACCAAGCTGATGGGCATTTCCGGCAGCGAACTGCGCAATGTGGCCGCTTTAAACAATGTAGCGCTGTATCCGGAAATCAGTGCAGCCATCGAAAACAATCAGTTGCGCATCACCTTAACGGAACGCAGCGGTGCTATGGGCAAACTCAGTCTGTTCGTCAACGGAAAACAGATGAACCCTGATATTAACCCCGACAGGCAAAAATCCCTCACGGTAAATCTCGACGAGTTCTCCGCTCAATACAGAGCAGATGTACCCAATACCATAGGTCTGGTAGCCTATAATGCAGGCGACTGGTTAAAAAGCCAGCCTTTTGAAGTCCCGTACAATCCGGTAGGGGCGCGGGGCAACAATACGGGTGGTCCAAAACTCTCCGAGTGCGGCGCTGTAAAGCCAACCTTGTACCTGCTGATGATTGGAACCTCTACTTACAACGATGCAAGTAAAAACTTGGTTTATCCGGATCTCGATGCCGCCGAAATGGCCAAAGCCCTCAGTAGTACAGGAAAAGTGCTTTTTGGAGATAAGGTTCAGCTGAAATTATTATCAACCGCCGGAAATGGCGTGGAAATATCCAGCAAAGCCAACATTGAAAAGGCCTTTGCAGAGTATGCACAAAATGCAACCCCCTGCGATGTTTTAGTGGTGTATTTCTCCGGTCATGGTTCTACCTGGGGCAAAGCAGGCGATAAAACCAACTTTTACTATCTGACCAAAGACATCACCAGTACCAAACTGGCTGATGATGCCATCCGGAACGCTTATGCCGTTTCTGATGAAGAGCTAACCAAATGGCTTGCGGCGATACCTGCTCAGAAACAAGTATTGATCCTGGATGCCTGTAACTCCGGTAAAGCGGCAGAAACCTTTAGCGGGATCGGAACAAGAGATCTGAATACTTCTCAGGTGATTGCCTTCGAATTGATGAAGGACCGCACCGGCACCTTCATTCTAACCGGCAGTGCCGCAGATATGGTGAGTTTTGAAGCCAGTCAATATGGTCAGGGCTTGCTTACTTATAGTTTGCTGGAAGGGATCAACGGCGCCGCGCTGAAAGATGGAAAATATGTAGATATCATGACCTTGTTTCAAAATTCAAGGGATGTGGTGCCGAAGTTGGCTGCCAATATCAAGCAATTGCAAACACCGGTCATCGCCGCGCCAAAAGGGGCTGCGAGTTCTCCCATCGGCATCAAGGACGGCAGTGTAAAAATCAACCTCCCCCAGCCAAAGCCGGTCATTATTCGAAGCAATTTCCAGGATCGCGACAATTTCAACGACGGTCTCGGTCTTACCCAGGCGCTCAACGGTTATTTCCATGATCAAACAGCCAAGGGGGCTCAGGCCAGATTTGTATACTATGACATCCCTGAATTTCCGCAAGGATTTTCCATACGCGGTAATTATTCCATCGCGGGCGACCAGGTAAACATAGCCGGTCGATTGTTTAAAGGCGACGCTCCGGTAGGTGCAGCCTTTCAGGTGACAGGCAGTAAGGAGCCGGATGCTTTGGTAAAACTGATCTTAAAAGAGATCGGCCCCAATATTAAGTAAGTGGAGGAACTTCCAGAAAGTTGAAAAAGACTTATCCTATATCCATGAAATATCCCATCCTTCTTTTCCTGCTCCCCTGGTTTTTGCAGGCCCAAACGCCGAGGCTGATGGTACCGGTGGCGCATACCCAAGTGGTTAAGTCGGTTGCTTTTTCCCCAAACGGAAAGACCGTCCTGACGGGCAGTAAGGATAATACGGGGAAGTTGCGGCACCTGAACGGGCGAGAAATCCAATCCATTCCCGCTGCACAGAGGAAAGCAGGTAAAAACACCTGACGTCATTTTCAGGTGATTGTACGCTTTATTCGTGGACGCTGTAAGATTTACCTTTGAATCAAAAAAAGAATCTGCCTCACTGCTTCACTAATTCCTCCAGCATTTTGATACTGCCTGGACTGGCCCAGTTGCGGTAACCTTCTTCCTCCTTCACTACCTGACCGTTTTTATCAATCAGTAGGGTAGTGGGGAGGGCCACAACAAACACATTCAAATAACTTCCCTCCAATTTGCCAAACTGAAAACTAAACTTGTTTTTTTTGAGGTAAGACTGAATGGTAGGCACAGGTTCGTTGCTTACAGCGAGAAAAACAATCTGTTCTTTGAATTGCTGAGACGCTTTTTCAATGGATTGCATTTCCCCTACACAGGGGCCGCACCAGGTGGCCCAGAAATTGAGAAAAACCGGTTTTCCAGCGAAATCCGAAAGCTTCACAGGCTTGCCATCCAGGTCGGTCATGTTTAACCTTGCAATCCGATCATTAGGATCGGCTGGCTTTTCAGGAACCTTAACGGTTTCTTTAGGACCACTGCATTGCCAGAAAATCAGGGATAGCAGGAAAACAAATTGAATGAATTTTGGAAAAAACATATTACAGAGTTTGCACAATCAGTGTAGTTTTACGCGAAGTTTGTAAGAGCCGGGCTAAAAATTAGATTTTAATCTGGTTTGGCCCCGCCAAATGTAGCAGTTTTTTAAATCACTCATGAACTATGCGTAATTCCGCACTCCTACTTCTGATTGCATTTTTGTCATTCCAGCAATTGTTTGCCCAAAACTACCCGGAAAACCCTGAGCCCGGCGCATGCTACATCCGCTGCCCGATCGAAGAAATTACTGAAATTGAAAAGGTAATAACCACTCCGTCCTACTTTGATTATAAAGTAGTACCGGCTGTGTATAAAACGGTAGAAGAACAGGTATTGGTAAAAGAGGCCTCCAAAAGGTTTGAGTACGTGCCGGCCGTTTATAAGGAAGTTACGGATACCATTTTGATTGAAGAACCAATAGGTAAAATCACCGTAATTCCGGTAAGAACGCTGGACACATTTGATGTCATTGAAATTCAACCGGCTTTCTCCAGGTTTGAATCCCGTCCAGCTCTTGCCGGATGCAAGTCACTTATACCGGGCGATTGTGATGTGATTTGTTATGTTGTGTATGATGCCATCAAAAAGGAAATTCCGGTGCGGAAAATTTTGGCCAGACCCACCATTACCAGAGAAAAACAGAAGCCACGTTTCAAGACATACAAACGCAGGGAAATTGCTACACCAGCCACCGTCAGAGAAATAGAAATACCGGCTGAATATATGACCATTCAAAAACGGGTATTGGTGAAGGATGAAACGGTTGATTCTGTGGAGGTGGGCGCCGTGGTACGTGAAGAGGTGATTCAGGTGCGTGATGTACGGAACAGTGGCTCCAGCGATGGGTACGAATGGCGTAAAATAGATTGTAAATTGCTGGATTACAATGTGTTGCCTATTTATTATGGTTTCAACAGCGATGTGTTGGATGCCAAAGCAAAGGCCGTCATTGATAAAGAATTACTTGCCCTTTTGATCAATAAACCCGAAATTCGGGTGGAGATCAATTCTCATACAGATTCCCGCTCTTCTGACGATTTTAATCTGGATTTGTCTGAACGCCGTGCAAGAGCTGTGGTAGATTACCTCGCTTCCCGGGGAATCAAACGCTCCCGCATGGAATTCCATGGTTATGGAGAGACTCAACTCGTAAACCATTGCGGTAATGGTGTTGAGTGTACGGAAGAACAGCACGCAAAAAACAGGCGCACTGAGTTCCGGGTATTACCCAGGTAAATTCAGATTTTTTTGTTCTCTTCATCCTGTAAGCACTGTTGCTTTCAGGTGGCGGAGCTATGTCTGGAATTAAATTAAGATGTTTATGAGAAACTCAGGTTTAATAGTAATTTGCTTGTTGTGCCTGCATCCATTATTCGCTCAGGATCAGAAAGCCTCATTAGTTATTCCTATCGGACATACAGGAGGCGTATCATCTGTAGACATTTCTCCTGACGGGAAATACTGGATAACAGGGAGTTTGGATCAAACCGTCAAGATTTGGGACTGGAATGAAATGGAAATCAGAACGCTGGTAGGTCACCAGAAAAATGTTCTGACTGTAGCGTTTTCACCTAAGACACAAACGGATCCGGATGGAGGCCAATACATTTTAAGCGGCAGCTCAGACAGGAGTGCCATTCTTTGGGATCGAAATGGCAATCAAATAGCCAAATATTTTGAAGAAAAGCAAGATGTCATTTCGGTAGCATTTTCCCCAAACGGAGAAGAGTTACTTGTTGCATTTCGAAACGGCTTGATTTTGATTCTGGACTATCAATGTAAAGAAAGAAGACGTTTTCAATTGCCTGGCAGTGAACTGTGTGCAGCGGTTTATTCCCCCGATGGCAAGTATATTGCAGCAGCAGGAAGTCAAAAAACGATAGCCATTTGGAAAAGTACAGGAGGCGCGTCATTACATACGCTGGTGGGGCATGCTCAAACCGTGAATAGCCTATGCTTTAACGCGGATGGGAAATTTATCGCATCCGGAAGTAAGGACGGAACGGCCATACTTTGGAAAACAACCGGAAGTAAAGAAAAAACCTTTAAACATAACAGTGAAGTATTATCCGTGGCCCTCTCCCCGGATGCTCAAACCTTGTTAACCGGGGGTATGGATGGCGTTATGATGGTTTGGGACGTAAATAGTGAAGTGTCCGAAAAGTATCGGTGCAGTAAGCGTGAACTGAGTACCCTTCGATTCACACAGGATGGCCGGTTTATCGTTTGTGCCAGCAGAACGGAACCTAAAACACAAATCCGGCAATTGAATGGAAAAATATTCAAGGTTCTGCAGGGTTACACCAGTGCTGTGAAGGCCCTGGCATTGTCGCCAGATGGCAAATCGCTTTTAATTGCCCATGCCGACTCGACAGCCAAAATCTGGAACATGTCCAATATGGCTATCCGTAATCTCGATTACCCCGATCAACTGGAAACGGTTGCATTTTCCCCGCCTACAGCTACAGATTCTATTGGTGGAACATTTATTCTTACCGGGTGTGAAGACAGGATGTGCCGGTTACAAAATATCGAGGACAACACCTTGATAACAAAAATACCCCGTGCTAACCAGGCGATCTTTTCAGAAGACGGCCAATACATTCTTACCGGCAATTCCGATGGAGCTGCTCAGTGTTGGAAAGTGGGAGTGGGGGAATTGAACCCGCTCAGCCATTCCGAAAGGATGGTTACGGCTTTAGCCTTTTCACTGGCTCCTGGCTCGAAGGCTTTTGCTATTGGAAGTCGGGATGGTAAAGTGGTTTTTTGGGATTCCCTGGGCGCCAATCCTATTACCATAAATCTTTCCAATGGCTCCTTTAGCATCAGTTCCCTTGCTTTTTCAAGCGATGGTAAATATCTGGTTTCCGGGTTAAAAGGCGGATCCACTAAACTGGTGGATCTATCTACCAGGCAGGTCGTTAATTCCAGCCAATCTCAAGGGTTGAGTGATATAAGTGCCATTTCATTTTTTCCTGACAAGCCTGGCAGTAAGTCCAAAACCCACACCATCCTGAGGGCTGCAGGCAAGGATATTGAAATTTGGAATACCAAAACCAGAGCAGTAAGTCAGTTTAAAGGACACATTTCAGACGTGAAATCCATTGCGTTTTCATCAGATGGTACCATGATTTTTTCGGGTAGG
>DLXL01000583.1:15764-19247 GCA_003448025.1 Saprospirales bacterium
GTACCATGATTCTTTCGGGTAGCCAGGATGGAACCGTCAAGATCTGGGATGCAGGTACTACAAAAGAGTTGGCAACTCTGGTATCCATTGGCGCCACAGATTGGGCAGTTACGGCCCCGAGTGGATTATACGATGCCTCCAATGGCGCGATGAAAAAAATGCACTATTCCGTTGGGATGGATGTGGTTGTTCTTCGCCAGTTGAAAGAGCGTTATTGGGAGCCAGGGTTGCTCGCCAAGATCGTTGGAATTAGCCCGGATACGGTCAGAAATATTATCAAACTTGATTCTGTTGCCTTGTTCCCTGATGCAAACCTGAGAATTCAGGATAATACGCTTGAAGTTTCGCTCACAGAACGCTCGGGTGGTAATGGTAAACTGAGCTTGATCATCAATGGGAAAAGGGTTTCATCTGATATAAATCCGGTTGATCCGTCAACCGGCAAAAGGGCATTAAAAATTCCACCCATCAATCTGAACAACTATAGCAAGTATATGCGTTCAGATACGACCAATATTGTTGCGGTGATCACTTACAATCGGGAAAATACGCTGAGAAGCCAGCCATTTGAAGTGCCCTATCAGATGATTCGATCCAGGGGAGAACAGCAAGACCCTGCTACACCTGCATCCTCCGCCGGGGTGGATTGTAAATCCTCCAAGCAACATATCTATTTAATGGTGATCGGCACCTCCAAATACCAGGACACCACACAAAATCTGGTGTACCCGGATCAGGATGCCGAGGCGATAGCGGAAGCCCTCACTGCTACCGGCACGGCAATGCTGGGAGAAGCGAATGTGCATACCCGTTTGTTTACCACCAAAAAAACCGGGAAAGATTTTGCCAATAAGGCAAATATAGAGGAAGGCTTTGCAGAAGTGGCAAAATTGGCCACCCCTTGCGATTTATTGATTGTATATTTTTCCGGTCACGGGTCCACCTGGGGGCCTGAAGGGAAAAGATCAAGCTTTTTTTACCTGACTACCGGTATCTCTTCAGCCAAACTGAGGGACGAAGCCATTCGAAAGGCTCATGCTATCTCTGATGAGGAGCTGGAAAGATGGCTGACAAACATTCCAGCGCAAAAGCAGGTGATGATTCTGGATGCCTGCAATTCAGGCAAAGCGGTTGAAAACCTTAAAGGGATCAAAAAGCGCGACCTGAATGCCACACAAGCTATTGCGATGGGGCTGCTCAATGACCGGACGGGAGCATTTATTCTTACCGGCAGTATGGCCGATCAATTGAGTTGGGAGGCGAGTAAATATGGACAAGGTTTGCTTACCTACAGCCTGCTTCGCGGAATCAGCGGCCCTGGCCTGGTGGATGGCAAACTGGTGGATGTAATCAGGTTATTCAACTTTGCGGTGGAAGAAGTGCCCAGACTCGCTCACTCCATAGGACAAACACAAACGCCTGTGCCTAAATATGAGGGCCAGACTTTTCCGATCGGCATTTTGGGACCTAACGTGAAAATCAAGATCCCTGATGCCAAGCCGGTGTTTATCCAAAGTCAATTTCAACTTCGTGGATTCTTTCTTGATACCCTGGGATTAGCTCAGTCATTGAACGACAAACTTTATGAAGAGCGATTGAAAGGTAAAAATGCCCGCCTGGTTTACTATCACACCTCTGAAGTGCTTCCTGACAGCTACAGGGTTGTAGGTGATTACACCATCAATGGAAATTCGGTTACCGTAAACGGCAGATTGTTCAAAGGGAAAAGTACCCCTATTGGTACTCCATTTGAGTTGACCGGGAATAAAGATAACAAGGCTCTTGTGTCAGGTATTTTGAAAGCAGTATTTGAGCGAATACCTAACAACTTATAGGTTAAGAGCAAAAACACTCAAAAGTGTATAAAATCCATTTTAACACATGATGAAAATTATTTTGACGGCACTGATTGGTTCTTTACTATACTCCAGCCTCCTGGCCCAACAACGCAGCTGGGGTGAATTTCCCATGGTGCCATCCAAATCATTTGCGGCCAGGGCTTCCAGTGTCAATAAAGTTAAAGATACTCCGGAATATACCAAAGCACTTAAGATATATGAAAAACTATGTCAAGCAAGAGGTGATTTTCGTTATCCAGTGCCAGAGTTTTACATGACCAGAGAGCGAACCATAGCAAAAATTGATTACGGAATTAATCCCACTATCTATTTGAGCGATACGGCTTTTGCAGTCTGTGAAACGTTTGGCGACCAGTCTGAAGCAGCGATTGCTTTTCTGCTTGGTCACGAGTTGACCCACTATTACGAAAAACATGCCTGGAGAAGCGATTTTGCAGAGGAAAATGATACCATCCATTTGTCAAAACAGTTGGATGAGCTTTATCAGGATATGTTAAAATCATCCTCTGGTAATGCCAAACTACGAGATAATCTGAAAAAATATAAAACCCTGTCAGAACAATTTCAAGACCTGGCAATGGAAGCACAGTCCGATTATTTGGGCGGATTTTTGGCTTACTCAGCTGGATATGGACGATTTACCCAGAGTGATGAACTGATACGCAGATTATATAAGGTATTCTCTATTCCGGACGAGTCGGAAGGGTATGTAACTCGAAGTGAAAGGGAAGACATGAGTCGTAAGTCTGCTCAAAATTTGCAGGAGTTTATTGAGGTGTTTGACATGGCTAATTGGCTCACTATTACGGGGCTTTATGAGGAAGCATACCGATATTATCGACTGATCCTTTCAGAATATCAGAGCCGTGAGATATACAACAACGTAGGAGCAACCGCCATGTTTCAGGCATTGAAACTCTTTTCTGCACAGGAACTCTCGTTCAGATATCCGGTACAACTGGATCTGGAAATGGCCAACAGCAGGGGAGAGGATGAAATAACCCGAAGAAACAAATTGCTGAGGCAGGCTATCCTTCATTTTGATGCAGCTATCAGCCTGGATGGTGATTATGCACCGGCCTATCTGAACAAGGCCTGCGCATTGGCTCTGCTCAATGAGCCGGTTCGGGCAACGTATTATGCCGATGTGGAGGCCAGAAGGGCTGCCATTGGTAAGTATGAGACCAACATTCCGTATATTGAAGTGTTACTGGGCATCATTTCAGCGCAATCAAAAACAGCTGCCGGCGATCAGGCGGCAAAAGCCAAATTTGAATTGGCCATGAAAACGGATAAAACCGGTATTGCTGCACATAACCTGGCTGTTTTGTTGAAACAACCCCCTCCTGTTCCAGTTGAATCCACAACAAATGAATTTTTTGATGACGAGGTTATCGATGGGGAAAGTCCCTTTCAAATCCTCTTCCCGGATACAGACAAATCACTCACGATTGATGAGGTGCTTGAATTTGAGCAAAACACCAAAAAAAGCAAGCAATACAAACTATTTGTAAGCAGGAAAAGTAAAAAAAACAGTGCCTTGTTTCAGGCTACGAACCCTGATTATAAAGGGGAAACAGCCAGAGGTATCAAGATTGGGGATTCTCAGCATCTGATCATTACC
>DLXL01000354.1:0-1982 GCA_003448025.1 Saprospirales bacterium
CATTGCCGTTGGTGTAAAATTGCAAATTCCCCGCCTTGTCGCTCATGGCAAGTGCGCCGTGAAGGAGTTGAATATCTCTATGGACAGAAAAATAAACAATACTGTCTCCATCAAAGCGCATCAGCACGGTAGTCCGTATGGTATCCCAATCAACTTCTCTACCCAACCAATAACGGTCGTGTTGTTGAGCGGTTACGGTTTGTATCCCCATTAGAATAAATAACAGTAACAAGTGTAGCGTATTTTTCATGGGTAAGATCTTTTTTATACTAAAAACAGGCGAGGAGGAACCATGCCTCCTCGCCTGCAGGGTGTAATTGTTAACGGTTTTGTACCACAAAAGTCTGACTGAGGACTTTAGGGCCATTCATGAGCCGTACTACGTACATGCCGGAAGGCCAGTCCTGTACGGAAAAGGCCCATTCAGCCGCTGCAAGGGTGTTTTGCTGCATCAGTGCGCCGCTCATGTTGAAGACCTGAACCTGCCAATCGCCCTGTTGGGCGTTTAGCCGTATGGTTACGTAGTCGCGGGCGGGGTTTGGCAAGATCAGCAGCTCGGTTGATTTTTCCATTTCAGGTACAGCACTTCGTTCCTGAGCCGCCTGGCAACCGGTTTCGCCATAAAATTCCTTGAACCATACTTCGCACAATCCCCGCGCACTCAGCACGGCCCTTCCGCCTTCGTCCAGACAGGTTTGCGCTATCTGGCGCAAATCCACCCTGGCAAGGCTGTCAGGCTCCACCCCTTTCATCCATTGGAGGGCGATCTCATTGTATCGCTTTTCGCACCAGTAGTGCCAGGTACTATCCTCCAGCGCAGCGTTTTGCAGCAGCAGCAAGTCCGCCGCATCCTGCACACCCAGGAACAGGATGGAATCGGCTGCCATCATCAATCCCGAAAGCGAATCCCCCTCTGCCGCGGCCAGGGCAATCAATCCCGACAAGGAGTCTTGAAGCGTGGTGTCGGCCTCCATCGCGCCAACCCATTGGCGTATCTGCAAAGAGCGTGCATCAATCGCTACCCGCATGGAATCAAAAGTCGCTTGCTGAGCGGCGATACCCTGCAGGAGTGCCTGCCAATCCTGTTTCAGGCTTTCACTTTTACCCACAAAGTCGTTGTTGTTCATCGCTTTGAAGGTAGAAAGATGGGTGCTGGCGCCCACCCAGCCCGGGTGATCAAGCATCAGGCCATAAATATTCTGGCGCACCAGGGTCTTTTCTGCCAGGCTCAGTAGCCCCCAATAACTGGTATCCGCCACTAAGTAGGCAACCTGAACAGAATCGTCCGGGGCCTGCAGTTCATTGAACACATCCTCGGCAGCAGTGCAGAAGGCCGCCGGAGGGATGGTATCCACAGCGCCTGTGGGTGCTTGTGCGAACAGACTTAATGGGGTACTCATTGGCCTCAATTCATGCCCGATGGTAAGGACACCAGGATACCAGAATTGGCATAGGGCAACCGCGCCGTTACTTCCTGGGTGTATTAATTCGTCGGCAGGAAAACCATTCTGATCCAGCCACCGGTTGTACTGTATGTGGTGCTGCGGGCTTGTGATGGCGCCCGCATCGTAGAGAATACTTTCCTCCTGGCTATCTTCAAAGATGTTCCATTTTAGTCTGGAACTTCCTACACCTGTTCTAAAGTGCATATCGTTGCCATTGCGGTTCAGGTAGTTGCGCGCGTAGCGGTTATTGGTAGAAAGCTCAACTGATATCCCGAGGTCTTTATTATGCACATTGTTGCAATCTACGATACCACCGCTCGCCTGCCGCAATCTAATTCCCGTTACATTTATGGAGTTCAGGAGATTATTTCTTCTCACCATAGGACTCGTCGCATTGGTGATACTCACTCCGGAGCCGATGGCCAGTAATACATCAATATTATTGTGCAAAACCCTGAAATGTTGACCTGATTTCTGACTGGCGAAAAGTACCACCCCACCATTCATGGCTGAATTGGCCCCTGAGATAATGGAGAG
>DLXL01000354.1:2107-14356 GCA_003448025.1 Saprospirales bacterium
CTATTATCCTTAACCTCAAGCTCGTTTTCAGCTGAATTGAAGGTTCCATGAATACCGAACCCGTAATCAGGGCCTCCATTGGTGGCTATATCATTTTGCTTGATATTACCACTAATTCTGCCCGTTACGCCGGTAAACAGTTCGTAACCGCCTGCCAGGTTTTCGGTTCTGATACTGGAAATACTAGTGTTTATGGGCGGCACCGCAGCTGAGGCCGTAAGGGTATGATGGCCGCTGTAGATGAAATCCTTCACCGCTACTGACCTCGAATCCTGCCCATTAAAATCGGAAAAGTGCATGTAATCCAGATCCAGCGCGGAAACAGGGGCGCTAAATTGCCTGAAGTCGATCCCTATGCCTGCCTCGCCAGGAAGGTTATTGGGCACACCCAGGACAGGTTGATAATTTTTCAGATCACGAATCTCGAAACCTCTCACTTTCAGGCTTGTGTTTTCAAAATGGAAACCTTGTTCGTAGTTTCGGATTACATTGCTGTAATCGGTAAAAGTGGAAGGAACAATATCAATGCTCAAAGGAGATGGAACGCCTCTGAAATCAATGGCATTCACCGCGTCGCAGCCACAAATCAGCGTTTCATGCGGTGCTCCGTCCATCGTAAGATGGTGAAAACCGGTAAATGTTACTTTCTGTCGCTCGGATTTGATGGCATAGTAGTTATTCAAATATTCATGATAATAACTGGTCAAAACCGGATATGGAGCGCCCACGATTTCCGTTGGAGTAGCATATCGAACGGCATAATCGGCATCCATGTTCTTGCCATAAATCAGGAGAATCCTGGTCAGACCCTGCGAGCGGATTCCCTTCCAGCGGCAACACCCACCGCCTATAGGAAGTCGTGCGGCACTCTGGAGCGTTCTTGATCTAAGCATAAATGCCATCTGAGTCCCTGTGCCTGATCCATCTACAAAGATTTCGGCATCCTTTGCCATATTCCAGGTACCTGTGCCGGTTAAAAAAATGGTAGGCTTGTTAATCCTGATTGTTCCTTCAATAAGAAGCGGATGGGTAGCGTCTCCTGATTCGTAATCGTCAATGAATTCACGTACCGTCTCGCCCGTAAAAGGCAGAATGTCGTCAATATTGAGCGTTCCACCAGGCACCCCCAGGTAAGCCCCTGGCTCGTGGCTTGCACATGCCGTAAAGGTCTTAGTCTCATTGCAGCATGTAATGGTATGGGTCACACACACCTCTCCGTTCTCATCAAAAAAATTGGTGAAGCGGTGGGGAGGAGGATTGGGGCCTTCAAATATTGTTCCATCGCTAAACTCCCAAAGATGGGTTGTGGAGAGGCTTGCATTCGGACAAGCCACGTTGGATATTTCATATTCGGGATTAATGCAAGAGGTGCCTGGCAATATGGCATTGAGTTCGAATTCAGGGTTTAGACAACAGGCTGGAAGACAAACCAATTCCATACACTTCACTATTTCATCGGGAAACGGCTCATAGATATAACTCACTTCGTAGCAGCCACTACTCGGATAAGTGTGCAGCACTGGAGAACTATTGACAACTTCGCTGGTACCATCGCCATACTCCACCGTAATAGGAAACAAGGCTGGATCCAGATCAAACTCTAGGGTGGCTATCCAACAAGGGGCAATAGCAGTTAAATGAACAACGTCGCCTGAGCAACAGTTCATGATTTCTATCTTATAACAACAGGTCACAAAGCCGGTCTCCGTGTTGGGAATTAAATAGGTAAGGCAGACTTCATAACTGCCCTCCTGGGCATAAGTATGGGTCAGAGTACTACTGGAGGATTGTACTGCCGGACTCCCATCCCCAAACGTAATCACATAAGTGAAAAAGGGATTGCTTAAATAAGGCAAATCAATCGTTATATCCGCTTCAAAGCGGCAATTTTCATTGGTAGCGGTCACGGCATCCTCAATGCAATAAGTTTCCGGGTCCAGGATACTCACAAATTGATTGCACTCCATGTCATTCAAATAGTGAATAATTTCAAAAGGAGGAGTTGCGGTAGCCGGAATAGTCCAGCAGGCGGTTGGTCCGAATGCGGTTAAAGGTGGCATGCTGCCATAGTGAACCTCCCAGAATTGACCCGGGGAAGGACTGATAGACTGAACACAAATCTGATAGGCGCCATTGGGTAATTCAACGGCTTTTGTGATGATAAAACTGGAACAGTTGTCGTCGTTTGCGGAGACATCAGGGCTGGACTCCGGCAGGATGATTTCAGCACATTTTGTTCGGCCAGGATCCCATTCAAAGACATAGGGCGCCTTGTTGGTCGCCAGGTTTGCAATGAAATGATCAGAAGCATGTACTATTGGGTTTACCATAATAATAATGGTCAGTACACAAAGATAGAGGGTGAGAAGATTAAATTGTTTCATAAAAATTTAGGTATTTGAGAAAATTTGTGAACAAAAGAGTGATCTAGAGTGTGTCTGAAAAACATTCACCGGGCTGAAAATGCATCTTTTGAAACCTGCCTTTCGCGTCTTTTACCGCCGCGCATGGTGTTTTCACCAAGTGCAATGCCATCGGGTTGTTTTGCCAATGCATTCACTCCACAGTGTGCTTGGTGAAAACACCAAGCACGGCACAAACAAGTTAAAGGGCAAGTCAATTCTGCCGCGCTTGGGTCTGTTGACCCTGCGAGCAGCCAGGCACTGGTGAGTGGCTCCTGGTCCAGGTTAATGAGTACAGTAGTTAGCCACACACGGAAGTTGAGCTAGGTCAAGACCTGTCTCAATGAAGTTGAAAGCCCCAGGCGCGGCGGCGGGATGCCGGAGTACTATTGGGGGAAGACCGGAAGAGGCGGAAGTTTGTATGTATTAAATGGCCAATCTTAAAACCTAAAACCAATCCTGTAGGATAAAAGCAATTGATTGCGATCGCCACCAGAAAACATCCGGGCATACTCGCAATCAAGTTCTCCAAAGAAACGCCAGATGATGGGGTGCTGGATAGCAGCTCCCAATTTTGCACCTATTTTGCCGTACTCCTTGCTGCCTCCAATGCCCTCCCGCCATCCATTACTATGAGGGAGGGAAGCATAATGCTCCACTTTGTATCCAACCATGTTGTAACGGATACCAGCTTTTGCCGTAGCAGAAATAGACCATTTGGAAATTCGATAACCCAGGTCGGCGCTGAATGTTTTCTGTACCCGCCACATGATGGTATTATTTTCAAGCTTTTTAAGCCTTGGGAGATAGTCAAACCCACACTGGATATAATTCAAACCAACGCTTAGATTCTTACCCAAAAGTCGCGTGTAATTAAGCGAAATATTTTTCCCTTTAGTAAAGGGTGAGATACTGAATGCACTAGTATCAAAAAACTCTCCTCCGGTAAAGTAGCCCAGGCTCAATTCATTGTTAAATTGCTTTTGAGCTTGGGAGAGAAATGCCGTGGTCAGAAAAGCTAAGCATAAAAGGAGGTTTTTCATACTATTTTGTTTTTACAAATCGTTTAGTAATGATTTCACTACCAAGATTTATGGTGAGATAATAGGTGCCGTTTGCAAGTTTCGATAGATCTATCACTGTAGAACTCCCGGTAGGTAATATTTCAAGTACCTCACTTCCAAGGTAAGAATGCACACTGATTAAGCCGGTAATTTTTTCAGGATGCAAAATATTAATTTTGTCGAAAGCTGGGTTGGGAAATATGGTCACCTTTTCGGAAATTTTATTCGAATCTTGATTTTGCAAGTCTCTTTCCTCTCCATTATGTCCACAAAGTCCCTCACAAATAACACCACCGTTGTGAATTTTTACAGAAAACTGGGCGCTTCCACCTAATGAAGATGTCACTCCAATTACTGCTGTGGCTGGATAACCGCCTGGTGGATTGTAATTCCCCAAACTTGTAATCTTTAGGTTCTTATTACCTGGGCCGGAGGTTACACCTGTCCATGATGCTGGATACGTCCAAGAAAATATGGCCCCTGGCAAATCGGTGGCACTATAATGGTATGGAAATGTGGTGAAATCTGTGCAAATGATCCTTTCTCCATTAATTGTTAAACAAGATCCAGAGTAAGGAACGCCCACTCCAACTGCAGCCCAGGCATTAGTGGTTTGTATGACCTCGTTTGAACAGATCCCGTAGAGTTGTTTGGCCGCGCTAATGGCGCCCAACCGGGCAGCGGGGTGATTGGCGTTCGACCCAATAAAAAAAGTAAGGTTGGTATAGGCAATACGGGCCGCTTTATCAATTCCAATACCTTGAACACTTACGCCGTTCTGTGTTCCTCCTTCTGATAAAAGGTAGAACCAACGATTCTGAACTCCTGAATTGATGTGAACACCGCAGTAATCATTTCCAGCAGGAGGTGCAGATGAAGAAGGAACACAACCAACGGTATTAAACCATAGCGGATCCGTAAAATAAGTGCTAGGTTGAGGTGGAACGCTGTTGGCGGGCGTTTGCATATCCCGACTAATAAAACCGCGATCTTCGCCAATAGTCCAGTTAAGAACGCCTCCACGTGCAAAACGCTCTATCATTGTGCCAAAGATATCTGAAAAAGATTCACTCAATGCGCCAGATTCACCCTCGTAGAGAAGTTTTGCCGTTCGATTGGTAACGCCATGAGTGAACTCATGCCCCGATATATCAAGAGTCGCATAACTTACTCCTGCGGGGATGGGACCTGTTCCATCTGAAGTTCCAATGGTAATAAAATCTGCATTTTGAATAAATTGCCATCGAGCATTGTTTTCAAGGTGAATTGAGTTGCCCAAAACCCTGACTTTTGCATTGTTATTATCCATACCCTTCCTTCCATAAATATCTTTGAAAAAATCCCATGAACGACTCACTGCCCAATGGGCGCCTGTAGTTGCTACTGTGCCTGGATCGGTTCCCCAGTTATCGTCATTATCAAAAACACAAAAAAGGTTACCCCACCCTTGACCTGAGGCGTGATTTCTGGTGTCTATTTTTTTTCCGTTATCATCTGTTTCTAAATGATGATGGCCATGAAACAGGCCACCAACCCATTTTGTATCAATTATTTGGGTTCCGTCAAATGGCGTACCAGCTGGACCGTTGTCGCATCCCCGTTCCCTTGTCTTAAGAACAATGCCGGAATTGGCATCAACAAAAACAGATTTATGGCTGCTGGGGGTCAAAGCAAGAATCTCAAACTGCCAGGTAAGACGATAGTTATTTGTTTCAAATGCGGTCCCCGGTAAATTAGTCAGTATTAATCTTCCCATGGGGTAATAAGTGGCACTAGAATCACCAGTGTCGTCTTTAAGCCCCTGCTCCCAATTGGAGTTTTGCCAGGCATACTCGCTTGCTCCGATGTAAGCAAGTGCAACGTTAAGGGCTTGGGTTTCTGTATACATTGGTTGTGCATTAAAGTTAAGTCCTTCAATGATTTTACCATGTAGCAGATACACATAACAGTCTTTCACGTGCTCAAAGATTTCTCCGCCCTCAACTTCGATATTCTTGTAGAACTGTTGGTATCTGTTGTGGGTATTACCTTGTTCGTCTACCTCAGACTTTACAAGTACCATGTTATCATTGGCAGAAAGCCCTGCAGCTGAAGCCTGTTCGCTAAATAGTTGTCCTTCTTTCAGGTCAGACGAATTTTTAAAGAACAACCAACCTTGAGGATCGCTGCTTTCAATTCGGTCTTGAATAAAGGTATTGCCAGCTTGTAAAAGTGTCGGAGTGGTGGTGGTTTGGGCGCTAGCCATATCTATAGCCAAAAGAGATGCAAATAGCGATAAAACCAGGGAAAAACATTGAAGCTGTTTCATAAATAAACCAGTTTGAGAATGAAGAAAAATGTATGTCTCAAAGGTCAATACAAATTTCGTTCACCTCAAAAGGACAACATCGGACAAAAAAAGACAACATCGGACCATGAAGATTTTTCAATCCATTTTACGTCTCTGAATCCTTCGATTCTGTTTCAGATGAGTTCCTGGAATTTAATTCGACCAGTAGTTTTTCCCAAACGCTTGGGGGCATCGCCGTTTTATCCCATTTGAATCCGATTTTTTTCATGTAGCGACCCAGCGTTTTAGGGTGAATTTGAAGTTCCTGGGCAAGTGTTATTCTGCTTTTAAAAGGTTTCATATTTTGAATAGCGTTTTGTGACGTAATAAGAAAGAAACGACCGATACTTCATTATGAAACGATGGCATGATTACCAGTATGTTGGGAACCTTACTGCTTTCTACGTCCGATTTTTTGGTCGAATGCACAAATATGCGATAGCGCTCCTCAAAAAAAATATAACACTTTTTGGGGGATTTTCCCCGCCGCGCCTGCTGTTTCAACGGCGGGCAAAAGATGTTTTGCCGCGATGCGGCAGGGGGATCTCGCCCTGTCTCCTGGGCTACCAACATTTAGGGGCTAACGCCCCGGGGCGCTGCGCCTGGGACTGAATAACAGCATATACCCACATTTTATAGGTAATCCTTAGCGTTGAAACGAGCGGTTACAAAATGTTAGGTGTGTTTCCGGGTAACCTTAACAGCAGCATATGACTTGTGTACATTCAGCAGGTTTTGGGAAACCTTACAGGCCCGAAAAAATATCCAGTAGTGTGCCAATTTTCTCTAATTACATGTCACCTAAAAATAACAAAATATTATCTCCCGCCGCAGATACCATATTCATAAAGTCTCCGAAATAAATATTACGAGTACATGAGTAACGAGGTCTGGGCACAGTGCCCTCCCTCGTCACTCATGTATTTATGTACTCTTCACTCACGTACTTCAATAATAGCTCAATCGTATCACGCCGGCCAGTTGTTTAGCCAGACGAATCACCTGACGGGTGTAGCCGTACTCGTTGTCGTACCACACGTAGAGCACCACACTTTTGCCGTCTTTGGAGACGATGGTGGCTGGAGAGTCGAAAATAGACGGGGTTGGGCTGCCTACGAGGTCGCTGGATACCAACTCGTTAGAGAAAGAATACTGGATCTGTTCCACCAGATTGCCATTCAAGGCTGCCTGGCGCATGATCTCATTAACGGCATCCTTGGTGGTGGGCGTATTGAGTTGCAGGTTCAGCACTGCCAGCGACACATTGGGCGTAGGGACGCGGATGGCATTGCCGGTGAATTTGCCAGAGAGTTCGGGCATTACCTTGGCGATGGCGCTTTCGGCGCCGGTTTCGGTAATCACCAGGTTAAGTGCTGCAGAACGGCCACGGCGATATTTGCTGTGGTAGTTATCGAGCAGGTTCTGGTCGTTGGTGTAAGAGTGTACCGTTTCGATGTGTCCTTTTTCAATACCCAGGGTTTTGTTGATCACAGCCAGCACCGGCACAATGGCGTTGGTGGTGCAGCTGGCTGCCGACCAGATGGTTTCGCTGTTTACATCGAAGTTTTGGTTGTTCACCCCGTACACAATGTTCGGGATATCGCCTTTACCCGGGGCGGTGAGCAGTACTTTGGATACGCCTTTGGATTTCAGGTGACGGCTCAGGCCGGCGCGATCGCGCCAAACACCGGTGTTATCGATCAGCAGTGCGTTGTTGATACCGTATTTGGTATAATTGATATCTTCCGGCTTCGGCGCGGAGATCATCAGAATTTTGTGTCCGTTCACCCAGATGCATTGTTCTGCCACATCCGGAATTACGGTACCGGGGAAGTGGCCGTGTACGGAGTCGGAGCGCAGCAGGTCGGCGCGTTTGATCACATCTTCCGGGCTTTTATCGCGGGTAACGATGGCGCGCAGGCGCAGCTGCTGGCCTTTACCGGCCTGTGTGATGAGCTCGCGGGCGGCGATACGGCCGATACGGCCAAAACCGTACAGGATTACATCTTTGGGTTTGAGGTTGATCTTGTCTTTGCCGATGTAATCGCTCAGTTTCTTTTTGATAAATGCCAGTTCGTTGGGATAGGCGTCTTTTTCATCCAGCCAATCCACCCCGATACGGCCGATATCCAAACGGGAGGGCGCCATAGGGGTGCGGGCAATGGCTTTAGCCAGGGCCAGCGTATCATGAACAGTCAGGGGATGCTGCACCACTTCGCGGGCATAGTGGTGGAGTTGGAGCAGTTCGGAGGCGCTTCTGTCCACCATCTGATTGCGGAAGATGACGAGTTCGATGGATTTATCGAACCAGAGCTTTCCCACGATGGCGATGAGTTCAAGGGCCGCCTTTTCATCCTCAATCCAGGTTTTGAGGGTGCGTTCGTACACTTGTTTTGACATGAATAACTTGATTTTATTTGGAGGCAAATGTAAAGCGACCGATTCACATGCTGTGAATCAGTCGCTTTACAAAAAAGTAACAAGTTTTTAATCTTACGAACGAACGCCGATTACTTCTACTGCGGCGCCGGTTAGAGCAGGGTTGTACCAGCATTCGACGCCGGAAGATTTGAACCGGGATACAGCAGCTTTGGCTTCTTCAACTGTGATGTAGCCTTTTACAATGTAGCAGGCTCCTTCAGCACCTCCCGGGCAGCGGGAACCTTCGTGCCAGAGCAACATAAGCCCTTCGATAGAAGGAGCTTTATCTACCGGTGTATTTTTGCAATACACGGCAAATTGCACAAAATGCAACTCTGCAATGGGTGTAAAGAGCAAATCACCTACCTGACCTTTGCCTTTACGTACGCTGCGGTGTACATTGGCACCATTTACCGTAAAGGTTGTGGCAGGGTTTGGCGGTTCGATATCATACGTAGCCGGGGCAGTACCATCTGTACTGTACTGTGCAGGAGCCATACCTTTAGCAGTCATGGATTTAGCAGGAGTACCCTGTACCTTAGATAATGCGGCGGCACGACGCGTAGAAGCGTCGGAAGAGCTTTCGATTGCGGTTTGGGGTTTGGGAGTACCGGAAGGATTATACCGGCGTACGGCGGTTACCTGAGCAGAAGCGTGAGAAGCAACACCGATTAAAAGCAGAAGAAAAAGTTTTTGAGCAGTTTGCATAAGACAAAATGTTCGTGTGTTTGTGAAAAAAGGTTTAATGTTCAACCTAGTGCAATAGTCTTGCCAACTTTAGAAAATGCCTGATAGGCGTCGAAACAAGCCTATTCCACGTATTACGCTTCAGACGGGTGCTTTGTTGTATTAAAAAGAATAACAATTTTGTTTCAAAGGTACGGAATTTTCAGAAAATTAAACAAATTCGTTTTAAAATTATTTGTTTCGTAAAAATAAAACAAAAAGTTTTTACATTATTTTTGCCCCAATCAAAGTCTCGCAGCGTTCAAAAACCTGCAAGGCTTACCCGCCTTCATCCGGCATCATACAGCCGGGCTTTATTCATTTTTTACAGCCACCCAACTTGCGTCCGGTCCGATGTACCTCAACGCGCACACCTATTTCAGCCTGCGTTACGGCGTGTTCTCCCCCGGGCAACTGGTGGAAGCCGCTGCTGCGCACCAGGTTAAAACCCTGGCACTGACAGACATCAACAACACGTCTGCAGCCCTGGAATTCGTACGCGCCTGCCAAAAACACCGGATAAAACCCATTCTGGGCATCGAGTTCCGGGACGAAAAACACCGCTTCCTGTACACCGGCATTGCCCGCAACAACACCGGCTGGGCAGCACTTTGTGCTTTCCTGACCGAACATTCCCTGAATGGCAAACCGCTACCCGCAGTGCCGCCGCCCATGGACGATGTCTTCATCATCTACGAACGCGAAGTCAAACCTTTCGACATGTTCCGCCCACATGAGCTACTTGGTATCCGGCCGGCCGACGCCGGGAAGCTGGTATTTTCCTCCTGGCGTCACCGGCCGGAACAACTCGTGGTGTGGCAGCCCCTCACTTACCCTGATGCCGAGGGCCATAGGTTGCATAAGTTGTTGCGCGCTATGGACGCCAATACCCTGGCAACCAAACTGGATGGCGTAGCCGTGGCTGGCCCCGACGAGTTTTTCCGGCCGGAATCTTCCATACTGGCACCTTTTCAAAACCACCCTAAAGTGGTGCAAAACACCCGTCGTGTATTAGATTCCTGCTCCATTTCCTTCGAAACCGGCCTGCACCGCAATCGCCGGACATTCATGGGCAGTAAGGAGGGCGACCTTAATCTGCTCACCAAGCTGGCAGAAAACGGCTGCTTGCGGCGATATGGTCCAGGGCACAAGCGCGCGCAGGAGCGCGTGCGCAAGGAGCTCAAAATGATCGCAGAGATGGATTTTGCCACGTATTTTCTCATCACCTGGGACATTATACGTTACGCCGAATCGGCCGGCTACCACCATGTGGGACGCGGAAGCGGCGCCAATTCCATTGTGGCCTATTGCCTTTACATCACCGATGTGGAGCCGCTGGAACTGGATCTGTATTTCGAGCGGTTCATCAATCCGCAACGGAGCTCGCCGCCGGATTTCGACATCGACTTCTCCTGGGACGAGCGCGACGACGTGACCGATTACATTTTCAAACGCTACGGACGGGAGCACACCGCCCTGCTGGCCACCTACAGTACCTTCCAACACGCGGCCGTAATCCGGGAACTCGGCAAAGTATTCGGGTTGACGCCGGCCGACATCGAGGCCATTCTGGATCACTGGCATAAAAACACCCCAGGAAGCTGGGAATGGACTGGCCGAAAGGGCGAGGAAAGCGCCGGAAGTACCACCGTCGCCACCGCCCCGACAGCAACAGTGACCGCCTTGCCGGAAGGCCTGCATCCCTGGGCCAAACACATCCTGCGCTACGGGGATATGCTGGTGGATTTTCCTAACTACCTGTCCATACACGCCGGCGGCATCATCATTTCGGAAAAACCCCTGAGTGAAGCCACGGCCCTTCAGATGATGCCGAAGGGCTTCCCGATTACGCATTTCGACATGTATGCCGCCGAGGAATGGGGATATCACAAGTTCGACATCCTGAGTCAGCGCGGCCTGGGGCACATCAAGGATTGTGTGGATATTGTCCGGGAGAACCAGGGCAAGGCCGTGAACGTGCATGAGGTGGAACGTATCAAGAACGACGAGCAGGTGCGGGCACAGTTGCGCAGCAGTCGGTGCATGGGCTGCTTTTATATTGAGAGTCCGGCCATGCGCGGCTTGTTGCGCAAGCTGCGCTGCGACAACTATGTGCACCTGGTGGCGGCCAGCAGTATCATCCGGCCGGGAGTGGCCAGTTCCGGCATGATGCGCGCCTATATCCAGCGTTTTCATCAACCCAACGGTTTTGAATACCTGCATCCGGTGTTCAAGGAGCACTTATCGGAAACGTTCGGGGTAATGGTGTACCAGGAGGACGTGATGAAAATCCTGCACCATTTTGCGGGTCTGGGGCTGGACGAGGCGGATGTGATGCGGCGCATGATGACAGGCAAAAAGCGCTCTTCGGAGGCCTTTGAACGCCTGAAACAGAAATACTTTGATCAGTGTGCCGCCCGGCGCTATCCGGAAACGCTGACCAAAGAGGTGTGGCGGCAATTAGAGAGTTTCGGCGGCTATTCCTTCTGCAAAGCGCACTCGGCAAGTTTCGCCGTGGAATCGTTCCAGAGTCTGTACCTGAAAACCTATTTCCCACTGGAGTTCATGGTGGCCGTGATCAACAATTTCGGCGGATTTTACAGCACGGAATTCTACGTGCACGAGGCGCGCATGTGCGGCGCCCGTATCCATGCGCCCTGCGTGAACCGGAGTAAACGTCTTACCCGCATCGAAGGTCAGGACGTGTACCTCGGTCTCACGCACGTGCGCGGACTGGAGTCGGACTTAATACAAAACATTGAATATCAACAAACCATGGGCCCGTTCAAATCCATGGAAAACTTTGTGCGCCGGGTGCATGTGGCGCCCTCTCAACTCGACCTGCTGATCCGCATCGGGGCATTCCGGTTTACGGGCATGAAAAAAAGTGCGTTGTTCTGGGAAAAAAGTCGGGTACTCACGCCTGAAAGCGGCATGGGCGCCCAGTTATTGTTTGCCGATGAGGCCGATTCCTACCAGCTTCCCATACTGGAAGAGGGACCATACGACCAGGCTTTTGAGGAAATGGACTTGCTGGGCTTTCCACTTTGTTCTCCGTTTGATTTGCTGGAGGAAAGTGCAAAAACCGGAAATCCCGGGCTTTTGGCGCGCGATATGGGCAAGCACATACACGAATTGGTCACGATGACCGGCTATTACGTGTGCAGAAAGGATACCCGCACCGTAAAAGGCGAACTCATGCAGTTCGGCACCTGGCTCGACTGTGAAGGGCAATTTTTTGACACGGTGCATTTCCCGGATCAGGTGCGCAAAACACCGTTCCGCGGACGCGGCATTTACCGCATCC
>DLXL01000102.1:0-9990 GCA_003448025.1 Saprospirales bacterium
CAAGATTCATGCAACAAAGCCCCTTGAAGAAGAAAATGTCTGATTACGGAGGAGATGAGGACACCAAAGAATTGATACAAATGAAAAACGAATACTGCGCCTAGCAAAAGCCACGCTGTCGCGACGTTTTGACCAGCGAGCGTATGGAAATATGATAAATTGACGCTAAAAAGCCAATTGATTTTAATCCGGATGATTTCTTGGCTACTCGGTGAAAATCTGGGACCAGACATACTTTTTGACACATTGTCTGCTCCCCATCAGTAAAATTACTTAACGCACAGTTTTTTTACCATGAAAGTAAAATACCTGACCAACTGTCTCTTTAGTATTTTTCTTGTGAGTGCTTGCACGTCAGTTAGAAATCCTTCCTCTTCAGATATCTCTTATAATCCTGATAGATTTTTGATCCTGACAGCCGATGATTTTGGCGCTTCAAAAAACATCAATGAAGGCATCGAATTAGCAGCAAATGAAAACGTCATTACCGCCATTTCTGCCTTAACTAACTTTTCTGAATCATTACCAGATTTGAAAAGAATAGCTGAAAACCATCCTCATATTGGTATTGGAGTACATTTAAATATAACAACGGGACGACCTGTGCTGGGCGCTGAACAAATTCCTTCTCTGGTTAACAATGCTGGTGATTTTCACACGATTGATGAAATATTGTCCAAAACTAAAACCATCTCACTGGATGAACTTAGAAAAGAACTAAGAGCCCAGATAACGGAGCTTACAAAATACAATATCAAACTGGATCACCTTTCAGATCAATATGGAATCTTGTCTCTTTACAGCCCGTTTTTTGAGGTTATGACAGAACTGGCTAAGGAATTTAATGCCCCTGTCAGAGCTCCAATATCTGCCAGTACTAAACACCCCAACATCTTTAAAGGTACCAGAGTCAATAAATTCAGACGTCAGATAGTATCCCGGTTTGCTTTTTCACATCCTTTCAAAGCTTTACGTTTATTAAAATATACTCGAATCCATGAAATGGAAAAAAAGGCGAAAAAACTGAATGATCTTGGCGTTCCCCATCCAGACCTTCTTATTGTGTCCTTTTGGGGAGATCCTACAACAGACAATTTTCTACACATTATGGAGCACCTGCCAAAAGGCATCTCTGAGATCATTTTACATATAGGAACACAAACACGACAAGTTGATTATCCCAGTGGCCTGGATGTTGATTATTTTAAGCATAGAGAATATGAATTGGCAACAATTACCAATGAATATCTTCGAACACATATGAATCACTTGAATATTAAGACTATTGGCTACTCAGAGATCGTTAAAAACAGGCATGAATAGTCAGAGGGTGTTTAAATTTCAGTTGCTGGGCTGAAAAGCAGCAAATCATGTTTTTCCCATTAGCGCGATGCTATCCAAACCCCAACTCCAACCCGTGCTATCGCGATGTTTCAACATCAAGCTTATTATTTCCGCCGCCTGTGCGGGCAACGCAAAGTGGATAACATCAATTCAAGGTGGAATAATCCACATTCTCCAGCCCCACCTGCTCTTCCCACCCCAATAGCGCCCCGGCATCCCATCGCCGCTTGTTTTAACCCATCGCAACGTCCGCGAGAGCCGCTGGGTCAGGACCTCTCCCGATAAAATAGGGAAGCCCAAACGCTACGAAACAAGCACTATAATATCTTCAAACTGAAAAACGTTACTTCCAGCAAATAAATCACTCATGCCACTTGCAATCTTCCTCTTCCTTTTTCCGGACGTCTCTTTTTCAGAAACCGCTGATTGCTCCATTTCTCAGGATTCCATACCCAAAATAACAGTGCAGTGTACGGCTGATTTAGTCAATGGCTGGGAATATCAATTGTTTCCAAAAGATGTAGCATACTATGGGATTTACATAGACGAAAAGGTCAAGAACAAGTGCAGAGCGACCAGAATATCCGGGAAAGACACACTCGTGAACATGCCAGGAAAGGCCTTGACGCCAATGATTATACCAGATGGTCAGAACCCACCGGAATTCATCATAACCAATTTGCCGCTCAAAGACGGTCAGTGGCTCATGGGTAAATCTTTTTCAAACAGGATGCTTTTCCCCGGAGAAAGCATTCCATTTATGGGCTCTTGGCTGTATGCTACCGGAATTCCACAAACAAATATGCATGCCCCAGAACCCTTCACGGCCATCAATGACTACAAACTTATCCTTCGACAACAGAGCAGGGATGGCAGCAGCATTCAGGAGGAAACCCTGTTCACCATGACTCTGGCTGGGAACGGTACGTATTATGAAGGAGGTATCCACATCCGGTGGATTGGCGACTTGGATCAGGATGGAAAAATTGATATCTTGCTAACCTATGCTACCGAGTATAAGTGTTTCGATGTAATACTCTTTCTTTCCTCAAGAGCCGAGGGGAACAGATTGCTCGGCGAGGCAACCCGGCATAGGACATGCAGGTGTTAGCGCATTTTGGTCAAGTTCCGTCCCGCCCGGCCTTCCAACCCCAATAGCAACCCGGCATCCCAACGCCGCGTCTGGTGTTCCGCCGCCTAAAAGATGAGCATCTGATTTTTGTTAGTCCATCGCATTCGCCCAGTTTTCGGGGTTGACTTTGAACATCACTTTCAGAAACCAAACCATCAACTAAGCAGGGAGATTCTATACTTTTGCTGGAAACTACGCGCATTGTTCCAAAATGGCTAAAAAGCCTCGTTCCGCATCTGCTGTCAAAACCCAGTCCAGGCCATCATCATCTGCCCAGGCAGGCAACGTTGATTTCAAATGGCTGCAACTCCCTCTGGTCGTCCTCGCCATCACTGCGGCCTGTTACCTGCCGTCCCTGAGCAATTATTATGTGAACTGGGATGACACTGCCAATATAACAGAGAATCCCAACCTTTTGCTAGTGGGCAAAGGACAGTCCTGGATCAATACCCTATCCAATATTTTCGATCTGGATCGAGGTAATGTGATCGGGAATTACAATCCCCTGGCCATCCTCACATTTGCGGTGGAGAAATCCCTGAACGGTGGTGAGTTCAGCCCTGAACTGTCGCATTCCATTAATTTGTTGTTACATCTGCTCACCGTGTTTATGGTGATGAGGCTGCTTTGGGGTATGGGTTTCGGGCGTTGGGGCGTGCTGACGGGCGGACTTTTGTTTGGCATCCACCCTATGCGCGTGGAATCGGTAGCGTGGGCCTCAGAACGCAAGGACGTACTGTTTGCCCTGTTCTTTTTCTGGGCGCTAATCTATTACGTGAATTGGCTGAAGCAGCGTGAAACAGGCGAACGCAGTAAGCGCACGTATTGGATTATGCTGGTTTTGGCTCTGCTTTCCTGCCTTTCCAAAGTGCAGGCCGTGGCGCTTCCGCTTTCGATGCTGGCACTGGATTATTGGTTCCGCCGACCAATGCATTTTACATTGATCTGGGAAAAAACACCTTTCTGGCTGCTTTCCATTGCGTTTGGCCTGATTAACCTGTATACACTCAGCGTACAAGGCTCTGATAACATTGCCGCTACCTATTATAGCTTCCCGGAGCGGCTCTGTATTGGAGCATACTCCTACTGTACCTATTTGTACAAGGCGCTTTTCCCTTATCCGATGTCGCCACTTTACTCCTACCCAAATAAGTTGCCCTGGGAGATTTATGCTGCACCGGCAGGATTTGCGCTTGTACTTGCTGCATTGGTTTGGGCCTGGAAAAAAGGGCTTCGGGTATGGGTGTTTGGGTTCCTGTTCTTTACGTTCAACGTGATGTTCGTGCTCCAGATATTCTCTGCCGGGCAAGGCTTTTTGGCCGATCGTTTTACCTATGTGGCCTATTTCGGTCTGTTTGCGATCGCAGCCTATTATGTGGATTTGATCCAACATCAGGAAAATGCCGCGCGCAAAACATATGCGCTTCTTGGATCGCTCACTTTGGTTTTCGGAGCCTGGACCATCCGGCAATCCAGCATTTGGAAAGATGGGTACACGCTTTGGAGTCATGTAGCGGACCGCCAGGCCGGAGGCAAGGAATTTAGTTTGTTGCCCTATGTGAATCGGGGGAGATACCTGCTCAATGAGCGCAGCGATTTTGAAGGCGCACTGAAAGATTTTTCCCGTGCTATCGAACTTGACCCCAACAATCCGGAATACTGGAAAAGCCGGGGAAAAGCTTATTTTTTAATGGCCGGTTCAGAAAAATACAAAAACCAGAAAAGGGAATTGATCGAAAAGGCTATCCGGGAATACACAGAGGCAATGACAAAGCCCAAAATTACCCCGCAATCCAAAAGTGATGCGCTTGTCAGCCGGGGAGCTGCGTACGGGACTTTGGGCCTTATCCAGCAGAGCCTGAGCGATCTTACCGAAAGCATTGAGCTGGATCCAAACAATAAAACAGCGTACGCCAACCGGGCCGTGGCTTTTCTGAATCTAGGACAATATGAAAGGGCGCTGGCAGATTATGAACAATGCGTGCGTCTCGATCCTGCCAATGCAAGTATGTGGTATGAATGCGGCATGATGCAGCGCTCGCTGAAGAAAAACGAGGAAGCAATCAAATCCCTAAACTTTGCGATCAAACTTAATCCAAAGGACGGCCTTGCTTATCTGGAGCGCGCCCGTGCAAAAGCCGGATTTGGCAACTACACAGGAGCAAAGGAGGACTACCAGGAAGCGCAAAAACGGGGCATTCAACTGGAACCTGCAGATATCAAAGTGCTTCAGGCAGCCAGGTAGTTAGCGTTTACATTATCCCCGGAAAAGGTCGTATTTTCCGTCCTGCCCGGTCTTCCCGCCCTAATAGTACCCCCGGCATCCCACCTTCGCGCCTGGGTCTTTTTTGACCAGTCGCAACGTCCGTGAGTGGCTAAGCTGGTACCAGCACATCCATGCCGGTTGTATTGCGCTTGGAACTGTACAGTAGTTGGGTCAGATCTTTCGCTCAGCTCAAGTTGACAACCCACGTTGCTCTTTTGTACTCATTCCACCTTCTGCTGTTCGTATTTCCTGCCGCGTCAGGATTCTCCAGACTTCATCGGGAAAATCCAGATGCAGCGGAACAATGGATTGTGTTGAGGTTGAATGAGGATCGTCACCAGTAGAGATGATAAGAAATAGGTTCAAAGAGTTTGAAAGTCACCCTTTAATGATTGAACCCTTTAACTAATGTCCAAGTACATTTGGACACAGGTATTTGACTGCTTAAAAGTGATCTTTGTAAATGGAGCTTTACCATCAGATTACTGGATATTTTGACAATAGACGTTGGACTTGTTTTATAAAAGGATGCAGATCAAGTCTTTGTTGAATCAAGTCTAACGTCCAATAGCTAAATGTCCAGCTGTCTTCTTTACCGTAACCACCGGGTTTGACAACACAACTAAATCATTAATATCATGAAATCAATCATAGTAATCACCCTTATTTACCTGCTCTGTGGAGCAAACATGACTGCCCAATGTTGGCAACAAGTGGAGGTGGGAGGATTTCATACTGTAGCGATCATGAGCGATGGCACCCTTTGGGCTTGGGGGTGGAATCAATATGGTTTATTAGGCGATGGAACAAATACAGACAAGTATAGCCCCGTTCAAATAAGCAATGCAAACAATTGGCAACAAGTGGCAGCAGGTTCAGACCATACGGTAGCGATAAAAACTGATGGAACCCTCTGGGCTTGGGGGCGGAATAATTATGGACAATTAGGGGATGGAACCAATACAGACCACAATACACCCATAAAAATAGGTGTGGCCAACAATTGGCAACAAGTAGCGGCAAGAGGAAATCATACCGTAGCCATAAAAAGTGATGGCACTCTTTGGGCTTGGGGATGGAATAACTCCGGACAATTAGGCGATGGAAGCAACTTACACAGGAATGCCCCAAAGCAAATAGGTACCGCAATGGATTGGCAACAAGTGGCGGCTGGAGGAGCCCATACAGTAGCTATAAAAGACAATGGCACCCTCTGGGCTTGGGGAAATAATGGATTTGGGCAATTAGGCAATGGCACCAATACGAACAAGACTTTTCCTATACAAATTGGCACTGCCAATGATTGGCAACAAGTGGCGGCAGTAGCAGGGCAGACTTTTGCGATAAAGAAAGATAGCACCCTTTGGGCCTGGGGGTATAATTACAACGGACAATTAGGTGATGGAACTAATGTAGCCAAGAATACCCCAACCCAAATAAGCAACGCAGGCGATTGGCAACAAGTAGCCCCGGGATGGGGACATACCCTAGCCATAAAAAGTGATGGCAGCCTCTGGGCCTGGGGGAATAATTACGAAGGGGCCTTAGGCGATGGAACCAATATAGACCAAAAGACTCCCATTCCAATAGGGACTCCCGATAAGTGGCAAAAAGTGGCTGCGGGATGGGCGCATTCCATAGGGATAAAAAGCGACAACACCTTCTGGGCATGTGGAGATAATGATGTTGGAGAATTAGGCGATGGAACAACTGTATCACAGAATACCCTCATCGAAATCAGTTGCCCTATTTCCGGAACCAATAACACCACCTTTTCAGACAATTATCTCGAAATAAGGCCCAACCCTGCACAAAATATACTCTTCATCAGCGTACCTGATTTCATAACACCAGAATTGACCTTTGAAATCCGCAATATTTTGGGGACAGAAATCATCTCCCGACAAAGCCTGTCGAATGACCGGAGTATTGATATAAATACGCTGGCTAAGGGTGTTTATATCCTCACGATCAGAAGCAAAGTGGGGCAGTTATCAAAGCAGTTTATAAAGACATAAGTAACTATCACTATGTTACATTTATTGCTCACCATCATTTTCCTGCCTCAAAAGGCGGGGTAAAACCGCATTATTTCCAAAACTGTTCGGTTTTGGGCATGTCCTCCAAAAGCGCCCGGGTTTGCTGATACCCTTTCTCGATCACTTCTTTCCATTTCGACCAGTCGAGCAGTCCGTAGCCGCGCAAATCCATTTCTATATATAAAGACACCTGCTTTTTAGATATTTCCTGCCATTGTACGCTGTTTAATGTCAGGGAATTCATCAGCAATGCCGGCATTTTGGGCAAACTATACCTGTGCTTTATGGTAAAAATGTTCATAAATATTTCCCAGGCCGATGGCACGGTTTTGATGTCTACCGAACGCGGCGATTGAGCCGACAAGGCAATGGCAATGACATGGCAAACAGGTTTTTCGTACATGGCCTCAATGGGCAGGTGGTCCAGCACGCCGCCGTCTACATGTAAATGGCGGTCTATGATTACCGGCGGGAATACCCTGCTGGCGCGAAGCTCCAAATAACCCAAGCCCAACGCACGCTGGCGCGACGTTCCAACGTCGTGACATACTATCCCCGTCGGCTTTACCGACAACCACAGCACAGATTTTAGCGCTGCCCGGTCCTCCCACCCCAATACCTCCTGGCAGCCCAATGCAGGGCCTGGGTCTTCCCGACCCTCACAGTGAATACCTGCATCCCAACGCCACACAACCTTCCTTATCGCCGCAATAATTGAAAATTACAAGCGGTATCAAATTCCCACTTGTTTCGTGGCAATGACTTGCAGTTCTTTTTCCACCAGGTGCATCAGATTTGGCTAAGCCACTGAAGAAAATCACTGAATTGTTTGGCTGAAATGGTGTGTCCCGTCGTGTCCTCGGAATACAGGAACGGAATGCCCAGTTGCTCCAATTTTGCTTTGGTTTCCGCAGCATAACGAATCGGCAACATCGTGTCGCCGCTGCCATGGGCAATAAAACTGCGCAATTTTTTCAAGTTCGGGGAGCGACTGACAAGCGGCTCTATTTCCTCCACGAAACGGCCGCTAGACAAGGCAAATCCGGCTACTTTTTCCGGTTCCGTCAACCCCGTACAAAGCGCCATAGCTGCGCCCTGACTAAAACCCGCCAGCACAACCTTGTTTTTATCCGCTTTATACGTTTTTTCCAGGTAGTCTATCAGGCTCAAAACCTTCTGGCGGCTTTGTTCCTCCTCCTGAAAATTAATGGCGATTTTGCCGTTTTCCATTTTCGCATTGTACCAACTGTGGCGGTTTCCACCTTGCGAAATGGGGCCGCGCGCTGAAACCACGAGCCAGTTTTCGGGGATGCGGCTGGCAAACGAAAACAGGTCGTGCTCATTGCTGCCCAATCCGTGCAACAATATCAGCACGGGCGGGTTAGCCGTATCAACCGTGGGTTTTCTGATCAAATATTCCAGTTCAGCAGTGGATGTTGCCATCGAAATTTTAGTTGGAGCCGTGCTGCAATTCACCAGCAGGCCAGCGACAAAAAGCCAAATAATTTGCATAATCAGGTATTTACTAAGTCGTTAAAAGCAGCACATTTCCGGTCGGGTCGGCCAGTTTGTACCCGCCTTCCACCTTTTTCACACCCGGATTGTTTTGCACATATTCCGCGAGTTTTTCCGCCGATTCATAGACGATTTGGTAATGCCGCAGACCCGCGCTTTCCGCTGGCGCCAAAGGCCGGTTCCGGCCGTGCCACGAATTTAAGGCCACCCGATGCCGGTATGCGCTGCCCGCGCCAAGGTCGGCGTACAGATACTCTGGCAGGTAGTTAAATTCCAAAAATCCGAGTTTTTTGTAAAAATCGTTTGATTTCGACACGTCCTGAGCGTAAAAATGCACATGCCCGATTTTGGCATCCGGGTGGATGGTTTTATTCAATTCCTTGTCTGTCAAGGATTTTAGCACCTCGTTTTCGTCGAGGTAGGCAGAGGCGGAGCGAATGGTGCCGTCGGAAGCTTCCATTTTCAGGCCGCCGCTCGTGATGACCCTTTTGAAAAGCTCCGGGGTTTCCAGTGCAAACTCAATGGTAATCCCGTCCGGGTCTTTCAAATAAAGGGATTTTGTCATGGTATGGTCCACTGGGGAATAGTGGTAGCGGTTTTCCTGCAAGCGGAACAGGGATTTCGCAAACTCCTGCTTGTTTGGCAAATGAATCGCAAAATGGTACAGGCCACTGAATCCATCCTGAAATGGCGTTTTGGCCGACTGGTGCACGACCACCAGGGGACGGTTTTCGGTACCGAATTCGGCCATTTCGCTGGTGACGCTGCGCAGTTTCATCCCGGCGATTTTTGTCCAAAAAACAATTGCCCTTTCCAAATCCGTGTTGTTCAGGTGCACTACGCCGAAGGTGGCAAAGTCCGTGGCATCCGCCGTCGGGGCTTCATTTGCATCGGCTGCGCCCAGAATGTACGAAAAACCATCTGTAGAGAGCATCAGAGAGGTGCCGAGTAGGCGCTTTATAAACTCCTTTCTGTTCATATCTTCCATTTTAAATTGTTTGAGTTTTTTGAGCCTTGCAGAGCGGGTTTGAATTAGCAAAACCCGCTCTACAAGGCTCGTTTTTGGCTCTCATTTTGGCGCGATGGGTACTTTTTTTGCCCGGCCCCAGGCGATGAAACCCGCCATTGCCATGAACAAAAAATTCATTCCAATCACAGACGTTTCGCCGCGCGAAAGGTGAAAGCCCGTTGCCAGCACCTGCACAAGGGTCAGGCCAATGGCTGCAAACACGGTCAGTCTTGGCTGGATGCGAAG
Organism: Saprospirales bacterium; assembly: GCA_003448025.1. GTDB lineage: Bacteria > Bacteroidota > Bacteroidia > Chitinophagales > Saprospiraceae > M3007. The sequence continues at coordinate 9,552 of DLXL01000102.1, forward strand.
GATGGAAGGCAACAAGAGGCCGAGGCCGCCCAGCAATTCGCTCAGACCGATGAATCGCACCATACCGGCGGGCATTTCAGCAGCCCAGGGCAGCATTTTGGCGATTTCTTCAATGGGTTGGAATAATTTGGTGCTGCCCGTCATGAGGTAGAGCGCAGCCAATAAAACCTGGGTGATCCAAAGGCCGATGTTCAGCCCTTTGTTTGATGTCGTATTCATTTTAAAGTTGACATTTTAATGTTGAGATGATGTGTGAAATGGCTTTTGGGGCGTGGTTTTTTGGGTTAAAACCAATTTGCACCAGGGTCGCCGGGGAAAAAAGCATTGGGTAAAGCCAGAAAAAGTCCACCCTCCCCATAATTGGGGTAAAGCCGTTTCAGTTCGTCCACCACTTCTTGCACACTTGTGGCCTTGCTGCCCGATTGCAAGTTTTTGGCGC
>DLXL01000102.1:10188-11835 GCA_003448025.1 Saprospirales bacterium
AATGGTTTGGTCAAAGTTGCCGGCAACATCCGTATCGTAGCCAAGATGCCCGACGAAGACATACTCGTAACCGCTCATTTGGGATTTCATGCCCCTCAAGGCATCAATCCAGACAGTCAATTCGTCCGTGCCGTCAAGCGGGGTATATTCACGGATATAGGAATGCCTGTTTACGGCTGTCAAATCGCCCGTGAATACTGCCTTTTCGCTTGGGATGTACACATAGCCGTTCTCAGAAGCCTCTGTGCCGGAAACATTGCCGAAGTGAAACTCAAACCCGCCGATGGATTTCGAACCTGAAACAGCGGTCACATTGCCGGGATAGACACTTTTGAAGCCGGCATCAGCCAGCAATGCTGCGGCATTTTTGGTTTCGGCATACACGGGCACATCCGTAAAGTTGTCAAGGTTCATGAAGTGGTCAACGTGCGGATGCGTTACAATCACACTCATTGGCTTGTTGATGGCATTGGCATAGGCACGCAGTTCCTTACCGGAATTGCTGATATCCGGCCCAGTATAGCCGGGAAGGGGAATAGCGTTGATACCCACGTCCACGAGCGTCAATTCAGTTTCGGATTCGACAATGGTCGAAGTCCAGCGATTACCGACATTAATTACGTGATACCGGACTTCATCCTTCGTGATGACCTCCACAGTACCGGTTTTAACAAGGGAAGTGGAAGGTGCTGTGCCAAAATCTATCTCGTCTTTGTTGCAAGATGCGAGGATGGTCATGGCGGCGAGCGCGACGATTGAAAAAACTTTAAATTTCATTTTTTGAATTTTTAAAAAAGGTAGAAAAGAGATATTTGATTGCTTTTTGGGGAAAAATCCCCCTGCACCCAAGGGGACTTTTCCCCGCAGATGCCACCTGTAAAAGCACAGGCAAGCGTTTTTTTTGAAATGGATTGGAAGAAAAATTGGTCGGAAAAAAGCCTTGGGGTTTTTCAGACACACTCTAGGCCGGGTCAGTTTTGAAGAGCGGTTTTGCCGCCAGCCAAAACAGCATCGGGAAAAGGTGCATCGGCACGGAAAGCCCCGGAAACAGTTCCGGCGATTCAACGTCTTCCGGCAAATTGGCAGCGAACGAACCGACGAAAGTGGCCAATGTCAGCACCAGAAAAATGGCATTAAACCAGGCATCCGTGCCCCTGCGCACCCATTTTGAGAAAAAATAGTACCCCAACGATGCCAGTACGCAGCTAAAAATGCTTGCTCCAAGAATGGCCGGAGTGTTCAGGACTGTCGAAAAATCAACCAGCAGGGCTTCCCGGTAGGCCACATGGTAAACATAGGCAGCCAATCCCGCCAGAATGCCTGCGATGAGGCCGTGCAAAAAGTGTGTTTTCATGGTTTTATTTTTTTGAAACAGGTACGGAAAGGTCAATTTTGATTTCGTTGCTGACCTTTTTCGACATGCCTTCCATAGAGCCGATGCCGTAATCCATTCGGTTTACGCTGAAGCTGCCGACAAATGTGTTGTTGGAAAACGTGAAAGGGATGGTCACAACCTTTTTCACCCCGTGCAGGTCGAGGGTCCCTTCAACGCTGTAGCCAGAAGCCGTTTTTGAAAACTTGCTGGATGTGAAATTGATGGTCGGGAATTGCTTGGCGTCGAACCATTTGTCGCTCCGGGCGTGCTTT
>DLXL01000102.1:11977-17569 GCA_003448025.1 Saprospirales bacterium
CGGGCTTGTTTTTCATACCATTTCCCGTGGCGATACTGCTCACGTCCACGCTAACCGAAAATTTGGAGGCGGCCAGGTTTTTTTCATCAAAAACGATATCGCCGGAGAATTTTTCAAACTTGCCTGCCGCATCTTTTCCGGCAAATTTGATGGCATAGCCGTCGGTGATTTGCCATTGAACGGCGTTAAAAGTGGTGAATGCGGAGGCCAGGAGTGTGAAAATGGCGAGGGCTGGAAACATTACTTTTTTCATTTCTTAATGCGTTTTAAATTGTGAAAAAATCTTTGTGATTTGATGACACAAAGGTGGCCGCACTCGCAGCCGCCATGCATTAATCTACATTAAGAAAGAAAAACAGCCTTATTTTTTGGCTTTATCGCCGCGCAATTTGCTCAAAGCCTCCGGCGTGATGCCCAGATACGATGCAATCATCCGTTGCGGGACGCGCTGGGCGATGTTCGGGTAAGTTCCCAAAAAATGCTCGTAACGCTCCCAGGCAGTAGCGCTCATCAGCATGATGATGCGTTTTTGGAGTACGGCAATGCGGTTGATAAGTTTTTCGGTGCCCGTGCCGAAAATTTGATAAACATCAAAACCTTCTGCCGCCGCCTGACGGAGGTCGAATACTTCCACCTCGCTGTCTTCGAGCGCATCAATAAAAAGGTCAGACGCCGCATTGCGCAATTGCGTGGCGATATCGGAGGCCATCCAACCCTCAGGGGCAAACATAAAAATGTGTTCTTTACCTTTTTCGTCGATAGAATAGCAGCGCAAACAGCCCTTTTTGACAAAATAGCCTTTCGAGCTCATTTCACCTTTGCGCAGCAGGATCTGGCCTTTAGCGATGTTTTTGGTGCGAATTATTTGCCGGATTTTGTCAACTTGCTCCGCAGAGTACTCGTTGTTTGCCAAAAGAATATCTGAAAATGACTGCATCTAAGCTGATAATTTTCTGCGAAATTATTGCAAATTACATCTTAATGAGATTCTGACGCCCTTTTTTCAGCCTCACCCGGGGCTTCTCCACTCCATAAAACCCCGACAAGAAAATCCCCAACCTGCTCTAAACTACCCTTTCGGGTTGTATTGCGCCCGGATTTGTGCTGTAGTTGGGCCAGGCCTATCACATATAATATTTTAACTATACGCATCGAATGAACCAAAATCAAAATTCGTTCTTAATATTAACACATTACCGAAAGTATAACTGTAAACCAGAAATCTACATCAACTTAAACCATTACATCGACATTATGAAAAAGTTTTTTGCCGCAATCCTGTTCGGCGCAACGGCCGTTGCGCTCAACGCACAAACTCCTCCTGAAGCGGTTATTGCCAGGGCAAACGCTCACATGGGAACCATACAAAAAGGTTCATTCCTACTGGATTCCCGGTTTAAATTTTTCACGCGGACCGACACCCTGCAGCGAACGAACACCGTGTACTTTTTCAAGGATCCGCCTGTACCCGCTAAACTGGCGCGTTTTGTTACAATTGATTCGGCGGGTGTGAGCGCTGCGTTCGATGGCACTACCCTGTTCAGGTTTTTACATGAGGAAAAAACCATAGAAACGATTCAGGCCACCTCGGAAGAGACCATCTACAACGACCTCGACAATTTAAATATACTTAAAAATATTTCGTACCTTCATTTGCGTAAGAATAAGGGTCTAATCCATTTACTCCCCGACGACCTGCCCCTCTTCGAACAGGTAAACAACTCTTCCCGGCCCTATTTGAAATTGACCCGGCTCGATTCCTTCCCCAATCCGCTCAAATCAATCCCCTCCGACCCCGATTTTTATCATCAAAAAATGGAGTTGCATATCGACCTTGCCAGCAACCATCTTTTTCAGGTGCAAAGCTGGGTATGGATGCTCGATGAAACCCAATACCACTCCATCGACATCGGCCCTGTGAAAAAACTGCCCGAAACTGCCCGTTTCGAAGACTATTTTCAACTTGATGAATGGCTGGCAAAAGGGTACAACCTTCTGGATGTGGAAGCACTCCAGCCGGAAGACATGCAAGAACAGGAAACGGAAAAACCCCTGGTAGCGGCTGATTTTTCCTTGCAGGATTTGCAGGGCAAAACCCACCGTTTGTCGGATCATAAAGGGTATGTATTGCTTGATTTTTGGTACCGCTCCTGCTACCCCTGTTTGAAAGCGATGCCTGTAATTGAACATATCCATCAAAAATACAAGGCTCGGGGCCTGGTCGTGTGGGGAGTCAACCCCACTGACCCCGATGCCGAAAAACTCCGAACATTTCTGGAAAAAAGGCTCATCAACTACCCTTCACTGATGGATACCGATGGGACCCTGACCGAAAACATGCTGGTTACGGGATTTCCGAGATTGTTTATTCTGGAAGCGCCGTCCGGCAAAGTCGTATTTGATCACCAGGGGTATTCCGAAGATCTGGAAGCGGCGCTGGAAAAGTTTCTCGACGAACACATGGGAAAATGAACCCTTAGTGAAGGGCAATCATCCCATAATTCTGCTAAAACACCGCGGCCGGCACTCAGCCGGCTGCGGTTGATCCATAGATATTTATTGTAGCAGGTGCTATCTTGTATTCGGCAAAATAGATTTGTTTGCAACAACCTCATTCTTTGCAGCACATTGATGAATGAGGCTTTTCCGTGGCGCCCGGTCTTCGCACTACAATAGTACCCCGGCATCCGACTGAACATTCCGATTCGACAGTGACCCGGAAGTACAGAGCCCTTAAAAGTAGATAAGCCAAAGGGAAGCGGTGAATAAGTGAAGTAAATGATTAGTTTTGTGCCTCCCTATCCCCCAATAAGGACGAGTGAACTGAATTACTGCTGCCGGGAATCCGGTGGCATTTCACCCGTAAAGTTTAAATCTGTCGCTTTTCAGCGCCAACAATCTTTCTTCCTTACATGGCGTTACTCAAGCCAATTCGTTTTGTCAGTCCCGATAAATCTCAGTTTCACCATACGTTACACTCGCGGGTAGATTCGTATTTCAAGGAAAACAACTTGTCCAAACACGCCAATGCCGCCGTCGTGGTCAAGTCCGTTATTTTGCTCTCCGCTTACCTGTTGCCGTTGTTTCTGATGTCGTGGTTTCAACCGGCTTTTGGCTGGTCTTTGGCATGTTGGGCCTTGATGGGCGTTGCCATGGCCGGTGTGGGCATGAGCGTTATGCACGACTCCATTCACGGAGCCTATTCGGCCAACCCGCGCATCAACGAACTGCTCGGATATTCGCTGGTACTGCTGGGTGGCGCCATCAGCAATTGGAAATATCAACATAACAACCTGCACCACACCTTTACCAATATTACGCATTACGATGACGATGTGGCCGACAAACCAGGCTTGCGCTTTTCGCCGCACACGGAGGTGAAGCCCATTCACCGTTCTCAATGGTGGCACGCTTTCTTTTTTTACTGCCTGACAACTCTGTATTGGGTAGTCGGAAAGGATTTTGTACAGTTTGTCCGCTATCGCCGAATAGGGCTCAACAAAAACACGAATGCCCAAAACCGGGTGCTTTTAGCCCAAATCATCGGTGTGAAAATATTCTACTTATCCCTCTTTTTAGGCTTGCCCATAATGGCTGGAATACCGTTATGGGAAGTGCTGGCCGGTTTTCTGCTGATGCATTTTATTTGTGGTGTCATCCTGACGGTCATTTTTCAACTGGCGCATACCGTGGAAGAGACCACCCATCCGCTGCCCAATGAAATGGGCAATATTGAAAATGAATGGGCCATTCATCAGTTGCATACCACCGTCAATTTTTCGCGTAATAACCGCTTTTTAACCTGGTATCTTGGCGGATTAAATTATCAGGTGGAGCACCATTTGTTCCCAAAAATCTGCCACGTGCATTACCCGCAAATAGCAAACATCGTGGAGCGCACCGCTGCCGAATTCAATACTCCTTATCTGGTACACAAAACGTTTGGCCATGCCTTGCGTTCACATTTCGCCATGCTTCAAAAATTTGGCAGACAGCCGATGGATGAAATGATGGGTTAACCCTTGCAAGCTTAGTTCCTAAAAAACGGAAGGTTGTTTTTGGCGTCTGACTAGCGGTCAAACCCCAAAAGCAACCTTCCGTTTTTCCTTATCTACATTAACGCAATAAGGTTACCTCCCCGGCTTTGCTCAGAACACTTCCGCAAATCTGCACATCAATCTTATACACGTAAACATCGCTGGGCGCATCCTCATCGTTCCATCTGCCATCCCAGGGGGTATTGCCTGTGAAAACATTTTGTCCCCAGCGGTTGAATACCCGCAACTCAAAAGACTCGATTGCCTCGCCAATGGGCCGGAACTGATCGTTGGCTACGTCTCCGTTGGGTGTGAATGCATTGGGGAAATCCGGCGTGCAATCCGGGGGAGTAACCGTAATACTCACCGTTGCGCTGGCTGAACAGCCTTGCGCATTGGTTACTACCACTGTATAAACGCCGGATACCGAAGGGGTAGCAATCGGGTTCAAACACGCCGTACAACTCAAACCATCGGCAGGCGTCCAAGTGGCACTTCCCTGGCCTGTACCCAGTAATTGTACAGATGCGCCGGCAAGTATGGTGGTATCGGTTGGGGTAACACTGATTTCAGGACTGGGCAAAACAATGATCTGCACTGAATCCTGCGCTGTACATCCATCCTGGCTGGCAGTTAATACCAATACCGTACTGCTATCGGCAATGAAGAATGGCGTGGCAATGCCGGCATTGGATACCGATGAGGCTGGCGACCACGACAGGTTACCATTACCGCTGGCATCCAGCAGCACTGTGCTTCCGGCACATATGCTTTGATCATCCCCGGCATCCAGGTTCAGATCAATCTGATTGATTACTACAGAATCTACACCGATGCCGCAACCAGGTGCGGTTACTGTTACGGTGTAGGTTCCTGCCGAAAGCGCCGCCAGGGTTTGCGTTGTTGAGCCGTTAGACCAGACGTAATTGGCGTTGCTTATGCCCGGATCAAGCAACACGGGCTGATTGTTACAAAGTGTTTGGTCGGCGCCCAGATCCACGGGAAGCGGCGGATCTACATCGCGGCGGAAAATGGCATTGTCGAAATTGGGTAATCCAACAAAAATGCTGCCTTCGGGCATTTTGTAGCCCAACTTTTTCAGTTCCAGAAACGGCGCAGTATTGGGGCATACAATGGTAGACAAATAAACCGTGTCTTCTATAAAAGAGGCCTGAACGAAATAGATTTTCCCGTCCGGCGCCAATTGCATCTGGCCATTAATCGAACCAAAGCCGGGCAAAGCTCCCACCAATACCTCACTGGCTGGGATATTCGGACTAGTCAGGTCAACGTACACCACGGAATCATTCTGGTTAACCCCAAAAAGTCTTTTGCTGTTGGGTGAAAACTCCGCATTTACCAGGGTTACATTCAATTGCAAGGGATTGCTCACCACTCCATTGGAAGGATCAAACTGCAACAGGAGCTGAGCCGTGGAGCTGCCACATGTCACCCATTTCCCATCCGGCGAAGCTTTAATCATATTGCCCGTTCCGTTCAGCACGTTGAAAAACTGCGGATTCCCCACCCCGAGGGAGTTCACCGGAAATACCGC
>DLXL01000102.1:17680-18004 GCA_003448025.1 Saprospirales bacterium
GAGAGTTCACCGGAAATACCGCTAATCCCAACACATCGTTGTGTACCAGGATCCAGTAGTCTGTGCCATTGGTATGCCGGATAGCGCATAATCCTTCGTAAGACGGCACCAAAATCTGCCCCGAATAAGAGACAACACCTCCCAGGCCTGCATTGAGCAACATGTCAATCTCAAAATAAGACAAACCCCGGCCCAGCGGTTGCCCGGGAACGCTACCGCCCACGTCAAACTCAACTTCTTCCATAGTAAACAACAGATAATGGTTGGGTACGCCTGGTTTTGGCACTATGACGGCAGATTGCGCCGAACTAAAACCGCCGCCCT
>DLXL01000102.1:18088-23102 GCA_003448025.1 Saprospirales bacterium
ACTATGACGGCAGATTGCGACGAACTAAAACCGCCGCCCTCCGTATTGCCCATGTCGTACATGACTTCATGGTTTCGGTTCCAGATTTTACCGCTCTCTTGTCCGCTCAGGATTGGATCCCGACCGCCTCCATTGGAATAAAACAGCAGATTGCCATTGGCATCAGCTATGCTGGCGCTGCCCTCAAAAGTCCAGATGGAGCTGGGCGTTGAGATGGTAGCTGTTCCGGAATTGAAATCCAGGGCAGCTCCCTGTCCAAAATGCCATACGTTGCCTTCTTTTTGCGCCTGTGCAGTCAGCACACAAAGGCAGCCGGCGAGTGTGGCGAGTAAGGTTATTTGTTTCATGTTCCTGTTATCGAATTAAGGTAATATCTCCGCTCTTTTGAATCGGGCCCTCACAGGTGGTCATTTCCAGGTAGTAGACATAAACCCCTGCTTGGGCAATTTCATTTTTGAAGGTTCCATCCCAGGAGGCTTGCGGATCTTTGGATTCAAAAACCAGCTCACCCCAGCGAGAAAAAATGCGCAAATGGTAGTTTGCCGGTGCTATTTCTTTGCCAAAAATGCCAAAAAGGCCGTTGCCCAATGATTCGGATGTTTCCGGATTAAACACGTTCGGGATGTAGTACGGGCAGGGTTGCTGAACCACCACTTCTACCCAAGCCGTATCGGAGCATCCGTTGGCATCCAAACCCAGCACCGTATAAATAGTTGTGCCGGAAGGACTAGCCTGTGGATTTGCACAATCCGTACAACTCAACCCCGCGGCCGGCGACCAGACAAAACTGGAGGCGCTTGAGGCAAAAAGTTCCGTTTGTTCACCCAGCCTGATCAGAGGTTCCTCTACCTGCGCCGACACTGAAGGCCCAGCCAAAACATTTACCTGTACCGTGGCCGAATCCAGACATTCGCCATCGTATACAATCACTTGATATTGTGTAGATTGCAGGGGCAAAACAGTTGGATTAGGCGTGGTAGACAGCAGCTTGCCATCCGCATCCAGCCAACGAAAACTCATTCCGCCCGAGGCGGTAAGCTGTACTGACTCGCCAGGGCAGGCATCTATACCTGCTGGCACTACGGCATCTACCCGGTTGCCTATGGAAACGACCTCAATGGAATCTGTTGCCGAACCGCATTCTCCGCTCAGAGTAACGGTGTACAGGCCCGGAGAGTTCACCAAAATTTCCTTACCGTTAGCTCCGGTATTCCATTGCACAATCCCCGGCACGTTGGCTTCCAAAGCAATCCGAAGGGTATCGCCAACACATAAAGAGGTATCTGCAGGCAACAGCACAACACCCTCCAGGCCCTGGCAGGAGGTTTTGCCGGATATAGAAAAATCACTCAGGCTAATGGTACGACTCTGTTTCACCGGCACAGTGCTAACTGTATACGGCAACACGGTAATGGTGGGCAGGGAGGGGGCCGGCACATTGATAATATTCACCGGCTTTTCGCAGCAGGATGCATTGATATGCGATTTAGAAATGAGTGCACGGCGGCCCGTTCCATCGAGGCTGGTGTCTGAAAAACCACAAATCACCACTTGTTGATCCACCAGAAAAGCATCAAAACCGAAATCCTGTCCGTCAGTTCCCCAACCAAGCGCATCCAGTAAATCGCCCTGTGGAGAAAACTGCAGGGCAACAAAATCGTTGTCTACCACTGGAAAAATCTGACCACTGGAAACAGCGGCAAGCATGAAGGTGTCGCCGTTGAGTTTAGCTACATGGATGGGAGCCAGGTCGTAACTGCTGTCCAGGCTTTTTTGAAAATTAATGTCTCCGTTGGCGTTTACATTTAACAAAGTCAGTACAGGATTGCCCACAGACTGCTCGGTTTGGTAGGCTGCTATGAACAAAGAGCCATCAGACATATCCTGAATCTGGGAGAAATACGTGTTTTCGGGGTTATACTGGTAAGATTTAACCCATTGCAGGTTACCATCGGCGGCAAATTTGGCCAGCAAACCTAAGGTAACGCCATTGCTGAAGTTTTGGCCAATGGCATAGAACTCGCCGGAAGGCAAAGGCAGCAGCTCCGAAAAACGGGCCAATAGCCCTCCCCCATCGAAGGCTTTTTCCCACAAAATCTGACCTGTGGGGGAAAATTTCGCCAACAAGATCCGTTCAGAAAAACTGGAGCTTTCTCTCGTCATTCCGATAGCAATAACCGATCCATCGCTCATTTTTTTAGCATCATACCAGTCGTCCTGATCATCCGGCTTACCCCAGATGGTTTCGCTGATAAAACTTCCGTCGGCGCCCAAATGAAGCACGGACGCGTCAAAATAGCCTTGAAAACTGCTGTTATTGTTAAAAAACATCAGACTGCCGTCGTTCAAGGTAACCATTGCCCGGGACTCACGGTTGTCGGCGGGTATTTTAGACCACAGGAGGTTTCCATCGGCCTCAAATTTCGAGACAAAAGCACCTAATCCGGCGCTATTTCGAATTAGTCCGGCAGCATACCAGCCTCCATTGGCTGTCGGAGCAAGGTTGATGTACTGAAGCATATTGTTGCCTGCTTCATAGACTTTTGTAAAGCTTTGTCCAAGACACTGGAAGGTCATGACAAGTGCGCCAAACAGGAGAAAACGTCGCATTTTTAGTTTTTGTGTTAAAAAGTAGTTTTTATGCCCAGACCCAGGGTGTACAGTCTGGTTTTTATGAGATGATCTTCTTGTTCAATTCGGTTGAGCTGGCAGGAAAAAGCAGGCGCCAGCTCCAAACGCCAAAGCCCCAGCGGGATATTCACCCCTGCCAGCGCCCAAAAATCGGGTTGCTTACTGCCTTCCCGCCAAAGGCTTTCACCGCCCACATACACGCGAATCTTATGGTTAAACAGGCGGTAATAGCGCCCGTAATCCAGTTGTAATCCCCAATAGTTTAGTCGCTTTTCGGCAGATACCTCCCCAAGCACTTTGGGGGCAACCCGATATTGAGCGCCGGGAAGAATTTCGACCTCCAATTGGTGGTTATTACTCACCGTATATGATGCCCGATAGGGCAAATTCATCCAGCGTATGGCTGCATGAATTTCGGCTTTTTTGAAAATCGGTATCTGATAGCCCAGTGCCAAGGTAGCGCCCAGGCGGCGTCCATCCAGACTGGGGAGCGTGCTAAACCCACTGGCGCTGAGTCCGTTATACGCCTGGGCTTGCATAAGCTGATACGAAGACAACAAGGCGCCCTCCGCGAAGAACGCTCCCCGGCGTCTGGAAACTGCTTTGGGAACCGGAACCGGGGAAGTCTGACTGGAAAGTTGTTTGGTGACTGTCTGGGTTGGGAAAGGAGGAATTGGCAAACCCGGCAGGTTCAGAAGCGATACCGGAGCTGGCGCCTGAGCGGGTTCAGCAGTTGTTACGGCTTCGGCTTCTGGCACTACTGACTGGGCAGAGGGCGTTTGTGAAGCATTGACAAACAATACTTTATCATCTGCAACAACCTTGACCGCAGTCAACTCCGTAGAGACGTTCTTTTGGTGTATAACGGCCTGAACGGGCTTATCTGACGCAGAGAGCCCGCTCTGGCCGGGCAGGATTTGGGCGGGTTGTACAGGCAAAACCTCGGGCGCCGTAGAAGGAGCCGGGTGTACTGGAGTCTGAAAAGCCGGACGCGAGGCAATGCCGGCAACAGGCTTTTGGAGCCAATACCAGCTAATGGCGCCCATCAGGAGCGCCAGGCATCCCCAGCCAAAAAACAACCACAATGCACGCTTTTTGCGCTTGGGCCGGATGGCTTCCTGGATAATCTCCCAGGATTTTTCTTGCGGTTCTGCTTCAAAATTTTCAAAGCGTTCCGCAAATTTCTTTCGCGTTGCATCTTCCTTATTCATAAGCAGTTACACCTTTTTCATGTAAAATATTGCGCAAAAAACGCTTTGCCCGACTTAATTGCGATTTGGATGTACCAATGGAAATGCCCAGTAATTCGGCTATTTCATGGTGCTCGTATCCATCAATCAGATACAAGTTGATCACCACACGATAGCCATCGGGCAAAGCCGAAATGAGTGCCAGAATTTCTTCGTTTTCCAATTGATCCAATATGTTGAATGGATCTATATCATCCTGCATCAGTTCAGGTTGATCGGTATCTGCCAAAAGTCCTGATGATTTATTTTTTCGATAATGGTCTATGGCTGTTCGTACCACTACCGATTTTATCCAATAGTGCACAGCCTCAGGCTGTTTCAATTCGCCCATCTTTTGAAATACCTTGATAAAAGCTTCCTGAAAAATATCCTCGGCTTCAAAGGTGGTACGTGCATAGCGCAGACAAATACCCATCAGGCGCTTCTTATAGTGATTATAAAAAGCGGACTGGGCTTTTTCGTCGCCGTTCTGGCACCCTTTGACCCATTTGACAAGGACTTCTCTGGCAATCATTTATCCTCTGGTAGCGCCGATAAAATTTCCCGAAATATCAAATCGGGTATAATAGAGAGCCTGATTAACCCTTATCGTCACAGAAAAGCCGTTGGGAGAATTGTTCTGTAAAATCAGGATTCCACGCTGATAGGTCCAACCTGCAAACCGCGCATGTAAAAAATTGCTCATGATGGTGGGCAGGGAGGTTACATCCAGTTCCAGAAAGGTAGTATTGGGAGCATCCAGGGCCAGCAGATCTTCGGAAACCGAGCTCACTACATTGCCTGAAGCATCAAACTGGTAGGTGGTGAGGAAACTGCTATTGCGAATAGAGGCCTGCCAGGTAGCCACCAGATTGCTGTCTACAAACCAATTGGCATCCTGCAGAACATAACCAAGCTGGCTCAGAAGCTGCGTTTGGATGTTTTGCGGCAATGCATCGATGTTGGCAACATCGCGTCGCCACCAGGGGCCTGGGGGTTCTTCCATCACAGAAATACGGGCGCCGAGGGTATCGAATTTTATCAGATATCCTTTCCCGGCTTCGATGGTTTTAACCAAAAAACCTTTTGGGGTATGTGTGCCGGGGTCCAATTGAGCATAAAGGAACTGGATGGCCGGGTTTTGGTATTGATGT
>DLXL01000102.1:23209-31373 GCA_003448025.1 Saprospirales bacterium
CCGAACTGGATGGCAGGGTTTTGGTATTGATGGGTAATAAAATCAAGCCCATTGGGGGTTAATTCATTTACCGGAAGCTCCAGATTCAACTCCTGAAAACTTCCATCCTGACTGATAATAGCCTGATAATGTTGGGCTTGCACCCAAAACTCAGCTGCATAAAATGCATCTGCCTGCAGCGTCTGCAGCGTCAGGCTGGTTGCCCCGGGGAATTGTTCCACCACGGCTTCAATGACAGTTTCGGGCACCGGATGTTCGCCAGGCTCAGGTTCAAGCACCTTATCGCAGCCGGCAAAAGTCAGCAGAGCCAGGAGGAGTACATTCAATCTTTTCATCCCTTTCGTTTTAATAAACTACAAACAGCGAAACCCGGCACACGGCTGCGGGTTCACAAAAGGGACGAAAGCTTTAAAAAATTGGTTGCGTGAGAAAGTTAGGGTATTAAGAAAAAGGGGCTTTCTATTGCTTCATGATCCATTCCCTGGCAAAATCGAGTACTTCGTCCCGGCCCATTTTAACACCCTCAATGGTTGGCGAAACTGGGTAATCAGGCACTATACCTACTCGTTGAGTAGGCGTGCCATCCGGATAAAAAACACCAATACCACTGATCATGCTGTTTAAGCCTCCAGGCAAGGAAAACCTGGAAACATTTCCATCAGCACCGGCAGTAGTACTACCCACCACAATAGCGCCCGGCACTGAACGAAAAGCCATGCTGTGATACTCTGCAGAACTTTGAGTAAGTTCATTGACCAGAATAACAATTTTTCCTTTGTAGGAATTTCTATTGGTCTCACCACAGTATAGGGCGTCTGTTTGCGTAAACGTTCCCGGATTAGACACGCTTCCTGCGGTGAAATATACAAATTTAGTTGACTCATTTTTCAGATACTCTGTCAGGGAAAATACTGTAAAGTCGGATGGATAATTACGTATATCCAGTATAATACCTTTCGTATCTTTAAACTGCGCCATCATTGGAGCAAGGTGTTCCTGTTTCAATGTGCCCAAATGCATGTATCCAATCTCAGGGGTTAACAATCGGTAACAGCTATCAGGTTGGTTATAAGCTCTGTCTATATCCAGGTTAAATTTTTCTTTTACCGCGTCAAAACAGGCCACTTCCATATCCTTTTCTGTTTGACCGCGCCGAACCTTCAAATGCAGGCTATTGGCATTGGTTCGCAATAAATCGCGGGCAATATCCCGCAATTTAGTGGGCAGGTTGGATGCCGGATACAAGGGCAATTTTTGTTTCAGCAGATCCACTACCGGTACTCCTTCAATGGCGGTAATGACATCGCCAGGAAGCAAGCCCGTCTGAGCGCCATAATCAGGATGATAATAACCCGTTACAACCGCTTGGTTTTCAATAAATTTAATTTGTAATGCCGGGCGTTTTTCACCAAAATACCTGACCAACTCTTCATCCTGCATCCATAGATTGGCATGGGTGTCGTGAATTCGGCCAATGAGTTCACGGGTACATAGCTTGTAGCTCAGGGCATCTTTGCATTGAATCATTTTGGGAATAAATTCCTGCATTACGCCTGTCCAGTCTTCTCCGATTACATCTCTGTACGGAAAAAAATATTGAATGATATTCCAAAAACGATAGACACATAGCAACCGATAACCTTCATCAGGATATTTGAACTGTGAATAAGCAGATTCATGCCGGAATTTAGGATTCCCAATATTTTTCTCATGATCAATATAGAAATGATCCGATTGATTTCGGTTTTCATATACTATTTTCAATTGCTTTCGCAGTGCCGGGCTGAGGTTTGAATCATCCAGCCAGGCCAGATCTGCTGTCAGGCGAATATCATCTGTAATTTTTTTAGCACAACTCCGGCACTTGGGCAAAGTACCCAATGATATAATCCATTCTGCCAGTAAGTCATCGCGTTGGCGGGCTTTCAAGCCTTCCGGATAGCGTTGTAAAAAGCGAAACAGCTCGTAATCCCAGTGTATATCACCCGAAGCAACCTTAGGATGGTGGTATTTGAGGAAACCCCAAACTTTACCCAAAATAACGAGATCGTTTATCCGTTCAGGAGTCAATTGCCCTAATTGAACCCTGCTTCCTGACCGGAACATAGTGTCCAACTCAGCCGGTTTTTGGGTGATGATTTGTTTCGGAGCCTTCCAAAAAGCCTTTCCATCAATCAAAAGCTCTATATTATCAAACCAGGCGATTCCACTTCCAACCAACAATCCGCCGAATACGATATTTTGTGCATCTTTATTTAAAAGCACCCTGGTTTCAAATTGCTGCCATCCATTGTTTCCTTTCAATCCCCTTTCCTGCATGTTATCAAACCCAACCACGCCTGACTCTCCATCCTGGCGCAACCAGATACCAGCCCAACCATCCTGAATTATATTTTCTGTTTTTATGTAACCTTTAAGGGTAATCATTTCCCCTTTAAAATCAACCGGAACAACCATCGAAAAGGCGCCAAAAGTGCCTGATTCAGGAACAAAGGCTAATCTGGCACAGCCTTTACCTTCAAAAGCGTTGATTGAATCACGGGTAAAAGAATACCCGTTTTTACTTGTTCCTCCGGTTCCATATTGCCAGTTAAAAGGCAAGCTTGTTGTGGGGTCGGATTGCTCAAACCCAAGGTTGTAGTCCTTCTGTGCAGCAAGCTGGTTAACCAACAGAAACAATAGGGCAAAGAATGGAATGTTTTTCATGTAGAATAGGATTTTGGTAGTGGATCTGGAACGGGAAACCAAGAGAACGATGAATTATCATGGATGTTGCCTGCCAGCATATTTTGGTCTATAGGTAAAGTAAGAAATAGACTGTGAACCTATTTCGTTAATGGGTTTTGTGCATTTAACATGAATATCAAATTTGTCACTTTCCTGCTTGTTCAAGTTTTACTTCTTTCGGAGGGCTGTTCTTCTGCGGAAAAGGAAACTGTAAGAACTATTGCACTGGGGCCATCTGACATAATGCCTAAAGACAGCTGCTATGCGCAGGTAAACAAAGCCCTGATTAGTCTATTAAATAACTCCGAGGCATTACAAAAGCATCTTAATGTAACCGAAGCAGACGCCCGGCAGATTACCAATCCATCCGCCAAAACCAATGCAAAGCGGTTAAAACACCCTTTGATAGAAAAATTGATCCCAATAATTGCCGACACCACAGACCTGAAACTTCCTTACGCATGCTCCGCTCTTGAGCGTGCCAGATTGGGCGACTTGGCCCTTTTATGCATTTATCGGCTTGAAAATTTCCCGTTCGCCCACGCCCTTGGAAGGCAGTGGTGCACAGGAGGAGCCATGTCGGATAATATCATGCTACCCCACGATCTGATAGGTTATACCAATTTTGAAAGATCAAAAATCAAATCATCATATCAGACATATTATATTAAAGAGGTACAGGGTAAGCACCCAAAGTGAAACAGCGCATATTCCGCCTCCCCGGCCTTCCAGACTTCATTGCCGGGAAAACTGGTTTTGTACGGGAACTCTACTATTTTTGAGCCGCCAACTGTTTACTTATGTCGCTTACACCTGAACAAATTTCTTTTTGGGAAACCAATGGGTACCTCATTGTGCCAAACATCATTACTACCGAAGAAGCAGAAACTTACCGCAGGATTTACGATCAATTCCTGGACAACACCATTGATACCGGCGCCAACCGCTCTGACCTGGGCGCCGGACTGGGCGATAGCAAAGCCCGGGAGAACATCACCCAGATTATGTGGCCCTCCGATTTTGTGCCGGAAGTACTCTCCATGCCTTATCACCAAAAAGCCCTTACCATAGCCCGTTTGCTCATGGGCGAGGATATTGCCATGGACTTCGACATGCTCATCAACAAAGCGCCTTTTACCAATACGCCTACACCCTGGCACCAGGATGCAGCCTACTGGATCGACATGCCCGACAAAAGGGCGGCGAGTTGCTGGCTTGCGCTGGATGAGGCAACGGTAGACAACGGCTGTATGTGGTATGTACCGGCATCTCATTTAAAGCCCGTACGTCCGCATCATTTTGCCGGCAAGCAAGGCGGGGCGCTGACGTGTGACGCTTACGAAGCGGAAGGGGTGGCAGTGGAGCTGCCGGCGGGATCCTGTGTATTCCACCACGGCGGCACGCTGCACTATAGCAGGGGCAATTCCACCGGATCTCAGCGAAGGGCATTTATAGTGAACTTCCGCCCGCAGGCTATGATTGAACTGGAAAGACAAAAAGGCTTTGACCACGGGCGCAGCGGCGGCGCCACCGACCGAAAAGTGCGGAATGAGGATTTTAAGTAACCAAAAGAAAACGCACAGATTTTCACCTGTTTTTATCCTTTGTCATGCAGCAAACTGATTCAGCTCCAGCCAATTCCAATATCCGCGCACTGAGCATCATCGGCGTTTTATTCTTCATATTCGGTTTTGTGAGCTGGATGAATGCGGTATTGATTCCTTATTTCAAACTGACCTGCCAGCTTTCCGACCAGCAATCCATGCTGGTGGCGTTTGCCTTCTATATCTCGTATTTCATCATGGCGATCCCGTCGTCGGCTATTTTGAAAAAAACAGGGTTTAAGAACGGCATGATGTTCGGTCTGTGGGTAATGGCGATCGGGGCCTTGCTGTTCATTCCGGCAGCCATGACGCGCACCTATTCGTTGTTCCTGCTGGGGCTGTTTATTCAGGCAACCGGTTTAACCCTGTTGCAAACGGCCTCCAATCCATATATCGTCATTCTGGGATCCATTGAAAGCGCGGCGCAACGCATCAGCTTCATGGGCATCTGCAACAAGGTGGCCGGCGCCATAGCACCACTTTTACTCATTCATTTGATTACCAACAGTGACGATGAAATTGATCTTATACAGCAACAACTGCCCTCCCTGAGTGCCCCGGAGCAGCTCCAGGTGATGAACGATCTGGCATCGCGCCTCATCCTGCCTTACCTTTGTATGGCGCTGGTGTTGGTGGCTTTGGGCTTGCTGATCCGCTATTCTCATCTGCCGGATGTTCAGGAGCCGGAAGACGAGGGAGGCGCTTCCGAAAAAAAGAGCATCTTTCAATTCCCGCATTTGATCCTGGGGGCCATCACGATTTTTTGCGGGGTCAGTGTGGAGGTGCTGGCGGTAGATTCTGTGATAGGGTATGCGCAA
This sequence comes from Saprospirales bacterium, assembly GCA_003448025.1. Lineage (GTDB taxonomy): Bacteria > Bacteroidota > Bacteroidia > Chitinophagales > Saprospiraceae > M3007. Next base: position 28,359 of record DLXL01000102.1, read on the forward strand.
TACACTGGTTTGGCCTTCAAGGATGCCAAGTATTTTGCCACCATTACCCTGTTCTTTATGATCATCAGCTATCTGATAGGCGCCATCGCCATTCCCCGGTATATCCGGCAGCGCAGGATGTTGCAAATCATAGCCGTTTTAGGCTTGATCTTCACCACTGCTGCCCTGATGTTGCAGGGATCCTGGTCGGTATGGTCTATTGCGTTGCTGGGATTTGCCAACGCCCTGTTGTGGCCCTCTATATGGCCTCTTGCACTCGTTGGGCTGGGAAAATTCACCAAACAGGCATCGGCCCTGCTCATCATGGGAGTGGTAGGCGGCGCACTAACCCCATTGCTTTATGGAGCCGTCAGCGATGCAGCCAACCCCCAGCTTGCCTATGTCATTCTATTGCCATGCTATCTGTTCATCCTGTTCTACGCATCCAAAGGATATAAGAGCGGCTTATCATAAGTTACACAAAATCAAAGCATTTCATACCATTTTTACCCTCGGATAAATTCATGAAGTTTACAGCAAAGTGAAATCAGGCGCCACCATATATCCGGGACATTAAAAAATGGGTTGTAAGGCAACACGATGCCTATGTAACAGACGGCCATAACGACTACTACGGCGCTAACGACTATAAAACCTCCAGTTCGGGCAATGAAGTGCTGGTGGAAGTGATTCCAGCGTAGGGGCGATTCCGGTAATGCATAATGTCAGTAGCTTTGCCCAAAACAAAGTGCCACTATGCAATACATCCCTTGCTCCCGTTTATCCCTGATCTTTTCCCTACTCTTATTTTCCTTCACTGTTTTTGCACAAGGTCTTCAATGGACCCCGGACGGCAACAGCTACTGGGTGGCAGATAAGGAAGGCATTGCACAGGTAGAATTTGCCAGCAAACAAAAAACCACTATAGTCACCACAGCCCAACTAACCCCCGCCGGAGCAGCCAAACCACTGTCAGTCAGATCCTTCAAACCTTCCGGCGATGGCAAAAAGATCCTGATTTTCACCAACACCAAACGGGTATGGCGCTACGATACCCGCGGCGATTATTGGGTGTACGACCTCCCGTCAGCGAAACTCCGCCAGTTGGGAAGCAGCCTGCCGGCCGCATCCCTGATGTTCGCCAAAATATCGCCCGATGGTTTGTCGGCAGCTTATGTGAGCAAACACAATATCTACCTCGAAGACCTCGCTTCCGGAAAAATAACCCAGCTGACCAAGGATGGCACGGATAAAATCATCAACGGCACCTTCGACTGGGCCTATGAGGAAGAATTTGATTGCCGGGACGGCTTCCGATGGTCGCCTGACAGCAAGTCCATCGCCTATTGGCAAATAGATGCCAGCGATGTGAAATATTTCCTGATGATCAACAACACCGATTCCATCTATTCGTACACCATTCCGGTGGAATATCCCAAAGTAGGAGAAAGCCCCTCTGTTTGTCGGGTAGGGGTGATTAACCTGAAAAACAAAAAAACGCTGTGGATGAACGTTCCGGGCGATCAAAGACAGCACTATATCCCCAGAATGGGCTGGGCCGCCAACGCAACCGATATTATCCTGCAGCAACTGGACCGGAAGCAACAGGAGAGCAAAATCTTCACCTGTAAGGCAGCTACGGGAGTCGCCACCCAGATTTATGCCGAAAAAGATGAAGCCTGGGTAGATGTACAGGATGTTTGGGAGAATGCAGGCGGACTGGAATGGATCAACCTGGGCGCTGAATTCATTTGGGCCAGCGAGAAAGATGGCTGGAGGCATTATTACCGGGTATCCCGAAACGGACAACGGGAAGTGAATATCACACCGGGCGATTATGACGTGATCAGCTCAAGCTTACTGGATGAGGCGAACAACGCGTTTTACTTCATGGCTTCTCCGGACAATGCCACCGAGCGCTACCTCTACCGGGCCTCGCTGAACGGCACCGGGAAAGCCACCCGGATCACGCCGATGGACCAAAAAGGAACCCATAGCTACCAGATCTCTCCCAATGGCCAATGGGCATTCCATAGTTTTTCCAATGCCGGATTTCCCACTGTTCGCGAGCGTATCTCACTTCCGGATCATCGCTCCCTGGATGGCAATGATGGGGTAGCGGCCAAATGGGCCAAACACGATCCAACCAAAAACAAGGTGGAATTCTTCCAGGTAACCACCTCCGATGGCGTCACCATGGATGGGTGGATGGTAAAACCGGTGAACCTGGATACCACTATGAAATATCCGGTGGTATTTTATGTCTATTCAGAACCGGCCGGTGCTACTGTCAGAAATGCCTGGGGAATGGGATCCAACGGGCTATATGATGGAGATATGGCTGCGGACGGTTATTGCTACATCTCGCTCGACAATCGTGGCACGCCAGCTCCGAAAGGTCGTGCCTGGCGAAAAGCAATTTACCGAAAAATCGGCATCGTCAACATCCGGGATCAGGCACTGGGCGCACAGGCCTTGCTTAAACGCTGGCCATGGCTGGATGAAAACAGGGTTGCGGTGCACGGATGGAGTGGCGGCGGCAGTGCCACTCTCAACCTGCTTTTCCAATATCCGGAAACCTACCAAACCGGCATCTCCGTTGCAGCGGTAGCCGATCAGCTTTGTTACGACAATATTTACCAGGAACGTTACATGGGTCTGCCGCAGGAGAACAAAGAGGATTTTGTAGCAGGCTCGCCTGTCACCCACGCCAAAAACCTGAAAGGCAATTTGCTATACATCCACGGTACGGGCGACGACAATGTGCACTTTCAAAACGCCGAACGTCTGGTAAACGAGTTGGTCAAACACGGCAAACTGTTTCAATACATGGCCTACCCCAACCGTTCCCACGGCATTGGGGAGGGTGAAGGCACCTCAGAGCATCTGAAACGTATGTTTACCCAGTATTTACAGGAAAAATGCCCACGGGGCGCCCGGAGCAGGGAGCTTAAACTGGAGATTAAACCTTGAGCGGGTTTAGGGCTCCAAATAGTTTTTACCGCAGAGGCACTGAGACGCGGAGTTGATGTTGTT
>DLXL01000102.1:31548-39894 GCA_003448025.1 Saprospirales bacterium
TCTCCAGTCACCCCGTCAGTAACAACATCAACTCCGCGTCTCAGCGGTAAAAACTCAATACCTTGTTCCTTACATTTGTACAAAAAAACAGTCCCCATCACATGAATATGCGCATTTTCTACCTCTTTTTTTGTTTGCTGCTTGTCAACGCAACCTTTGCACAGAACACCATAACAGGTACCATCCAGAGTGGTGGTCTTACCCGTGAATACATCCTCTATATTCCGGCTGCCTATACAGGGAATACGGCAGTACCCCTGATATTCAATCTGCACGGATACACTTCCAGCAATTTGGAACAGTTGTTCTATGCCGACTTCCGGCCGATTGCCGATACGGCCAATTTTCTGATCGTATTACCTAATGGCACCATAGATGCCCAGGGAAATCGCTTTTGGAACACTTTTTTGGGCAATTCCAATGTGGATGATGTTGGCTTCATGCGGGATTTGCTTAATTCTCTGCAAGCCACTTATAACATAGATGCCAACCGGGTGTACAGCACGGGCATGAGCAACGGAGGCTTTATGAGTTATTCCCTGGCCTGCGAACTCAACGACCGCATTACCGCCATTGCCTCTGTAACCGGCACCATGATCCAATCCAAACTCAATGCCTGCAATCCGGGGCGCCCGGTACCTGTGATGCAAATCCATGGCACCGCCGATAATACGGTGCCTTATAACGGATTACCGGCCAGCACTTTCGTCAGCATACCTGTTTTAGTGAATACCTGGGCAGGATACAATAATTGTAATCCAACTCCTGATATCATCCAGCTGCCCAACACCAGCACCACAGATGGTTGTACCGCAGAGCGTCATGTATATACCGGTGGCGACCAGGGCAGCACCGTGGAGTTATTCAAGGTAATTGGCGGCGGACATACCTGGCCTGGCTCAGCGTTCAATATTGGTATAACCAATCAGGATTTCAGTGCCAGTAAAGAAATCTGGCGGTTCTTTAGTCAGTATCAGTTGAATCAGCTTTCAGAAACCCAAACACCGGAATCACTTGCAGCATCCTGGATAGCATTCCCCAATCCGATGCAGGATTATTTTATCCTGCAATCCAAGGATCAACGCCCGGTGAAGCGGATTCAGATTTTGGATGCCATGGGTCGCTTGCAACAGACTATTATTCCCAACAACATCGGTCAAATTGACATAGAAACCAGCCAATGGGCCGTTGGCATGTATTGGGTGATCATTGAGCAGGAGGCAAGCGTGACCCGGTTAAAAGCGGTGAAGACGGGGGGCTGATATGTATTCCCATATATTTGCTTAACTTGCCAAGGCAAAATCCTTTGCTGTTACAAACTACCGTACATCCTTAACCTTCATATCATGCGGTATTTCATTTTCATGCTGCTATTTAGCTTCCCATTTACTGCGGAGGCAAGTGTAGCAGCACCTATCGCGCAGGGCGAAACAGTTGTGTACCAACCGGTTACCCCACATGCATTTGTACCAAAAAAGCAGCGTTTTATAAATCGGATAGCTGAAAACATCCTGCAAAAACGGCTAAAAAAAGCCTTTGGACGCGACAATGGTGCATTGGCAAAACCGCTTGCAGTATCAGGGTTTTTATCTGGCCTTATAGCCGTTATCCTGTTTTTAGTTTTTTTGTTTTCTGGCTCAGCCGGTATCCTGATAAGCTCCCTGATCCTGAGTCTGATTGGGCTTGTACTAAGCATGTTGGGTTTGAACCTCAGAGGACCATCCAGCGAAAAACTGGTAAAAGGCTTGTCTATTGCGGGCATAGCCTTGTCTTCTTCCGTTTTGCTTGTATTTTTATTAGAGTTTATATTGTTATTAGCCGCCTTTTCTTAAAAAAATTACAAACATGCTCTAAGACAGTTCAGACACACCCTGAAGAAGCCGCAAGATCTTTATGTCTAATAAAACTCAGTCCAATCGTTTCACCCGTTTCTGGAAAAAACTAGGCCCCGGCCTCATAACCGGCGCCAGCGATGATGACCCCTCAGGCATTGCCACCTACTCCCAGGCCGGAGCCATGTTCGGACTTTCTACCCTTTGGACAGCTCTGGTTTCGTATCCTTTGATGGTAGCCATCCAGGAAATGTGCGCCCGCATTGGTATTGTGACGAGGCAGGGGCTGACAGGGGTATTGAAACGTCATTATTCCAGGCCCTTGCTTTACACTATGATCCTCTTCAGTGTTCCGGCCATTGTACTGAACATCGGAGCGGATATTCAGGCAATGGGGGCTGTAACAAATATGCTTTTCCCGGCCATTGAGCCGCACTACGCCAGTGTTTTTTTCACCGTTTTGCTACTCCTGAGCATTGTCTTTTTACCATACAAACCGCTGGCAGCAACGCTAAAATACCTGTGTATTTCCCTGTTGTTGTATCTGGTTGTTCCTTTTTTGGTTAAGCTGGATTACAATGCAGTGCTTTTTCATACCATTATCCCAAGTATTCGTTTTGAAAAAGACTACCTCATTATTTTGGTGGGCATACTCGGGACCACTATTTCACCCTATTTGTTTTTCTGGCAAACCAGCATGGAAGTAGAAGAAGTTGGCAACAGAAAAAACACCATTGTAGTGGATAAAAAATTGATCACCGATATGCGTCGGGATGTAGATTTTGGGATGTTCCTGACTTGCCTGGTATTCTATTTCATCATTTTAACCACCGGAACGGTGTTGTTTGGAGAAAGCATACACGATGTCAATACCGTGCAGGATGCCGCCATGGCCTTGCGTCCGCTGGCGGGAGAGAGCGCCTATTGGCTTTTTGCACTCGGGGTAATTGGCACAGGTATGTTGGCCATACCCGTGCTGGCCGGTGCAGTGTCTTATATCCTGGCAGAAGCATTTGACTGGAATGAAGGGATGGATAAAAAGTATTATGAAGCCAAAGGTTTTTATGCCGTTATGGCTATGTCGCTGGGATTAGGGCTTATGTTCGATTTTATTGGACTCAGCCCCATTGATGCCTTGCTGCTGGCTGCAGTATTGTACGGAGTTACCGCTCCTGTACTCATTGCCATGGTATTACACATCTCGAACAACAAGGAGGTTATGGGCACCTTTGTGAATGGGAGATGGTCCAACATCCTTGGCTTCGCAGCTTGCGTCCTCATGACTGGAGCTGCGGGTGTTTTGATTTATTTTTTGTGGTAATGGTATTCACCTCGAATCAAACAGCTTATGAAACATTCCTCCCTCTATCTATTGATCATAGTGACAATAGTCTCGCTTTTCAGCTCCTGCAGCACCCTGGAAAAAGCATCCCTCCATGGCTTTCATAGTGGTAATTACAAAGTCAGCCTGAAAAATCAGCCACCCGAAAAAGTCTATGTCGACATCGCGGATGACCGGATTGACCTTTATAGACTGCAGCATAACCAACCGGAAAAGCCAGCATTCCGAACCCTTTATCCCGATAGCCTGCCCGATGGTACGATTGTATTTAGCAAAAATAGTCTGGACATAGACCTTACGGCTGTTCCTTTAAAATACCGGCCTTCGTTGTTTGGCCTTCCCGGCCAATTGACAACCGATTTCAACGTAGCCTTGTATGCCGGTTGGCGGCACGACAGCTACCGGATGCTCCGCCGGATGGATCCGCTCGGGCGTCAACAACGCACTATTGTGAGCAGGGGATACGACTTCGGAGTATTTGCAGGTCCTGCTGCGGCCGCGGTAAGTCCTTTTTCTACCCAAAACAAGCTAGCGGATGAATATACCGCAATGACCATCCAAACGGGAGCAGCCGGATTTATTGAAACCAATATTGCCAGTTTTGGTCTTGCCGTTGGCTGGGATTACCTGCTGAATGATGATCGCGCCATATGGATTTACCACAATAAGCCTTGGATTGGCTTTATTGTTGGTGTGGCATTGAACTAAAGTCAACCGGTATACGATCTAATACTCCAGGATAAACTTGGATAAATTCTGTCCCAGATCCAGCCCCAGTTTTTTTCGGAGCCGGTAGCGGGCTATTTCCACACCACGAAGTGAAATACTCATGAGATTGGAAATTTCTTTGGTACTCAGATTTAACCGCAGCAACGCACAAAGCTTTTGCTCATTCGGGGTTAGGTCGTGAAAATGCTCCCGGAGTCGGTTGAGGAAATCTCCATGTACCTGATCAAAGTGATATTCAAATTGTTCCCAGTCTTCCTGAAGCCTTAGTGTAGTATCTATTTCCCGGACAATTTTTTCGAGCGCTTGTTTGGTCTCGATACTTTTCCCCTTTCTTTTTACCTCTTCCAGTTCTTGTTTAATGGTCTCCATGAATTCGTTTTTCACTACCAGATTCATAGTGGAGGCTGCCATCAGGCTATTCAGATGCCGGAGTTCACTTTTCATTTTATCTTCCTCTACTTGCCGCAAAGCCCGATCCTTTTGTTGTTCAATTTCGGTCAATTCCTGCTGTTTTTTCAGCAGTTCTTTTTGTTTCGCCTCCTCAATGGCCAATGTTTTTTGTTTGTACCGTTGCTTCTGCAGCCTGGATACCAGCACCAGCATCAAAATGCCAAGAGCTACATAAAAAACACGTGCCAGCAAACTCCTATACAATGGCGGTTCAACTTTCAATAAAACGGGTTTACTGGTAATAATCTGGCCTAAATAGTTTTTGGTCTGAGCACTGAATTCATAATTACCCTCCCTCAGGTTGGTGTATTCCTTGATGGGGGCGTGCGTCCATTCTCCGTAGCCCTCATCAAACCCTTTCAGGTAGTAGCGAAACAATTGATTGCTAACCCCATTAAACTGAAAGGCCTCTACTTCAAATTGTAAAACTTTAGCGCGATAGGAAACGGTAAGTGGTAGCAGGGTATCCGGTTTTGCTTCAAAGGGGTTTCGTTGATATAAAATACTCCCTTCTGCCACATTAACTATTTTACGAACCATCAATGGTTTTTCTTCAGCCAGCCTGTTCTCCAATTCAGGCCGGTAGTGGATAAACCCCTCATTGGCATTAAATAATACGCCATTGAGTATGTTTATGGAAATATTCAACAGGTTTCTCTTAAAGGAGTAGCGCTGCTGAAACAAGGAAGATGGTACAAAAGTGTAATTGTCCGCACTTATCTGTTTAAAAAAACCAGCCATGCCTTCTGTATAAACATGTACATTCTTTTGATAATCCTGAGCCAACAGGTACACCTGCTGCTCCCCTATTACCCTGGAAAACGCTTCTGATTTAATAATTCGGTTATTGTTTTGATCAAGCATATAGAGCCCTTTGGGCGTGCCTATATAAAGTTCATTGTCGATCCGGCTTAAAATAATCTGATCCTCTACGGGCAGTCCCTCCGCTAAGGTCATTTTATAGACTGATGCCGCGGTTAAATCGGGCAACAAGGTTATTTGATATAAGCCTTTGTAAAATTGCCCAACCCATATCCTGCCTTCCCGGTCTTCCTCAAAAAAACGGCTCGATTCATCAAAGCCGCTGATCTTTCCTATCCCCTGCAATTCCATCTTTTCATTAACTTTGAAGAGATACAAACCTGAGTATGTACCTCCTATGGCATATCCCGGATTCGCCTGCAGTTGTTTTACCTGCCACAACCCGTGCGTGGACGCAATCCTTTTTGCCTGGCCGTTTGCCAGCATAAACAACCCTGTATGATGCCCGGCATATAACCTTCCGGAAATGCTTTGCATGCCGTATGCAGGCCCTTCCGTACCTTTTAAAAACACACTTTGTGAGGTGTTTTTGGCCAAAAAATAAATACCGTTGGAGGTGGTGTAATAAGTGCCTTCTTCCCTTTGATATGCTTCATAACCGCTTCCCTGGATATTGATATCCTGGTTGATGAACCGCATCGGGGAGTTGATGTCAATCAGGGCAATCCCGTTTTGCATCCCTACCCACAGGTTTCCGGAATGGTCCTGGAATGCCCGAAGACAGACATTGGACAACAAGCCTTCTTTAGTTGAGATGTTTTCAATGACTTGTTTTTGAAGATCAAACAGGAATATGCCGGCTGTTTGGGTAGAGATGGCTAAACGTGTATCTGAAAGTTGGAGCACATGGTTTACATACTTCCCCTGCAACACCCTGCTCAAACCATCATATTTTCCGGTTACGCCAAATGAATTTGCAAATTCAATTTTCCCGGAATTGTACATGACAAGGAATCCGCCATCTTGTGCAATCAACCCTGCAATGGTTTCCTTCCCTGAATTTCTTAAATAGGTAGGAATTACAAGCTCCTGGTCCTTTATTTCCAATAGATGTCCCTGCCGACTTTGGGCAAAAAGCTTTCCACTGGTTCGAAAAGTGCGATTAAAGCCATCCGGATGTGCCAAAACGGAAACGGATTGTCCATCATAAACGTAGATCCCCTGAAAAGTACAGAAATAAACTTTTGAATGGAGCAGGAAAACATCCCAAACTTCATCAAAATCAGGAGCAGTTTGAGGAATTTTATCCTGTAGCGATACCAGGTTCCAGTCGCCATCAAAGTACCCGAACTCTCCTTGTGAGCCGAAATACAAGCGGCCTGATTTTTCATCAAAGGCCAGGGAGCGCTGTTTCTTGCCAGTAAGTACCGCATGCTTTCCCCATGATTGCCCACTGTAGGAAAGGATACCAAGATTGTTGGCCACGAACAGGGTCATATCCCTGTTTTGGGCAAAATCAATGTTCTGAATACCCGCTTTATAATCAGATGAGGTGAAATTTTGAACCGGATATTTTCCTGTGAATGCCAGACAATGTTGGCATATTCCAATGACCAACAGCACACAAAAAGTGTACTTTGTGTGTGGGTGAATACCATTGCCGTGAAAGTAATTAAACTTCATAATTTATTTAAAATAAATAAGTTAGCTCGGCAAAAGTAAAATTTTGTAGTAGTCAAAAAAATGTTTGATGAAATATTTGATGAGGTTTGATTTTTTTGCTTCTGTGTTTGGCCTTTTACATTTGACCGCTCGGAAATCCAAAGAAAAAAAGATAAGCGATTGTTGGGTAGAGAAAATATTCGCCTAATCAAATGTTTCACCTTATAAAAGATGGTAATGAAAAAAGTAGTACAAACACTGGTATTTACTTTGCTCGCCTGGTCGAGCATGGCACAGACATACCAGGTTTCCATCGCCGACAATCAGAACGGGATGAAGCTGGTTGTCAATGGTAACGATTTCTTCATCAACGGCATGAACTGGGATTATTTCCCGATCGGCACCAACTACACCTACAGTTTGTGGAAACAATCTGATGATGTAATCCGGGCGGCTCTGGATACCGAAATGCCCTTATTGAAAAACATGGGTGTCAATGTGATTCGTCAATACACCGGGGTTCCGGCCAGATGGGTTCAATACATCTATGAAAAATACGGCATCTACACCATGCTCAACCATTCCTTCGGGCGCTATGGCCTGACGTTAAATGGTGCGTGGGTTCCCAACACGGAGTATGCCAATCCGCTTACCCGGGAATTGCTGCTTTCAGAGGTAAAGGCCATGACAGAGGAATACCGGAACACCCCGGGGGTATTGCTTTATCTGTTAGGCAATGAAAACAACTACGGCTTGTTTTGGGAAGGAGCAGAAACAGAAGACATCCCGGTTCAGGATCGCAAATCCACGATCCGGGCTACTGCCATGTACAAACTCTTCAACGAGGCTGCTTTGCTGATGAAGGGCGTGGATAAATCTCACCCGGTGGCCATGTGTAATGGCGATCTGCTTTTCCTCGACATCATTGTGAGAGAATGCAAGGACGTAGACATCTACGGTACCAACATGTACCGCGGTGTTTCCTTCGGTGATGCGTTTCAGCGGGTAAAAAACGAATACAAAAAGCCCATTTTATTTACTGAGTTTGGAGCGGATGCATTCAATGCCCGCGATAATGAGGAAGATCAGCAATCTCAGGCCTATTATATGGTGGGCAACTGGAAGGAAATTTATGAAAATGCAGCAGGCCTGGGAAAGGCTGGCAATTGCATCGGAGGCTTTACCTTCCAGTTCAGCGACGGATGGTGGAAATACGGACAAACCAGCAACCTGTCTGTTCATGATAACAATGCCTCCTGGAGCAACGGAGGCTACCTGAACGACTACGCCGAAGGGGAAAATAATATGAACGAAGAGTGGTTTGGTATCTGCGCCAAAGGCCCCAGCAACGAAAGGGGAATTTATCAGCTATATCCCCGCGCCGCTTATTATGCCCTGAAAGAAGCACACGGATTCAATCCCCTGGCTAAAGGCGCCAGCCTTGCTGGGGTAGACAATCACTTCGCCAATATACAGGTCATGGAGGCCGTAGTCAAGGCTCGGGGAGATAAAGCAGCCCTCAACAGCGAACAGACCAAAAAAGTGCGCATGAGCGAGTTGCGGGCTGAT
>DLXL01000102.1:40083-41039 GCA_003448025.1 Saprospirales bacterium
GGGCTGATTTCTACACTTTCAGCACAGGTGGCGATCTCCCAACCACACCCAAAGACCCCGTACCTGGCAGGAAAGCTTATCCCGATCAACTGGGATTCGACCACATGGAGTCTTTTTTTGTGGGTATTGAAGCCAAACCCAGCGAAAGTTTCCGGGCGAATGTGTCGTTTAACATCCTGGGCAATGTAGCCACCAACCCCATCAACGAGATCTTTTTCGAGAACCGGGGCAGACCCCAAACCGCTCAATCACTTAACCCTGCTACCAACCAGATCGAAACCATCACATTGGGTGATGTGGAACGTTTCAGGGTATACCGTGCAGATGTTAACTGGAATGCCAAACGCTTCGACCTGAAAGGATTTTACCGCACAGGGCACTACCATTGGGGATATGAAGGCGACTTTTTCGGCTTTTATCCGGAAGCCAATTACGGCCCTAATATTGACATTTATAATGGCGAAGCGCCGTTTGGTTTTGAAGTAACGGGTAAAAAAGAATTTAAACATTTTAAGGTAGCCTTTGGCCCGCAACTGTGGTGGGGCGCCAACCCGGCCATACTGGCGAAATACAGCCGTAAGATTGGCAAATATGACATTACAGGCATTTTCCACGAGGACCTGGATACACAGGCGCCTGCAGTGAGCTCCTTTGCCGTGCCTATCCCTCCCACCCGCAGGGCGGCCTTGCACCTGAAAAGAAAAATGGGAGCAGTGGGTGTCGAAGTGGGTGGTATATGGTCCAACTCAAACCGCGTAGGTGAAACATTCCAGGTGACTCGCCAAACAGCCGAAGGAAGAACGGAGGTCTTTCAGGATGAAACCACCATGGACGACACCTGGGGAGGTAAACTTAAATTAACGTTTGCCTCCGGAGGTTTCCAGTGGTACGCCCAGGGAGCAGCCCAAGGCCTCCTTGCCCAAGGCGGGGCAGATTATACCAAACCCTTCACCGGC
>DLXL01000102.1:41197-50462 GCA_003448025.1 Saprospirales bacterium
CGGATTATACCAAAACCTTCACCGGCTGGCGACTTAAAGACAGCGGAAGCGGCAACCAGTACAACTTCCTGACCGGTTTTACGGTTGGTTTAGGCGACCTTCAAATCGCGCCTAACTTCCTCTGGCAGAAACCCATAGAAGATCCAATGCCGGCAAATGCGCCTGCACCCGGACGCCCAAGAAACATACTCGATGATCCTTTTGCCGTTCGGTCGAACCGGGAAACCGTGGCAGGTGAAATCCTGCTCACCTACGAGCCCACCCCGGGCACCTGGATGTATGAATGGGACAATGACATCGCAGAAGATGCAAGATTTGCCATCAGCAGCGGATTTGTGTATCGCCACCTGCCCACCAGCCAGGATGCAGCCATTGGTATCCTCGGCGATGGACGTACCATATTCGCCTTCCCTGGTGCTGCCCCTGCACAGGATCTTTGGGAAGCTTATGCCCGCATTGTATCCAAACTAAATCCCGACTTCGGATTTGTTTCCAACCTCTTTGCCGGAACGGCACAGGCGAATGGTAGTGATGCCCGCCTGATCAAACGATACGGCGGTGATGTGCGCGCCATCTATAAAAAAACCAAACTCACTGCCATGGTTAAGGTGAACGACTGGGGGCCTTTTGACTACCACCGCGACTTCAACCTGACCTTCCCGCTGCAGCTCATGGCCGACATTTCCACGAGCCTGGCCAAACCATCCTGGTTTGAATTACCCAACTCACGCCTGGGTTTGCCAGATACCTGGCGTTCCCTGGACCGTTATTCACCCCGCTATTCCCCAACCACTAAAATCGATGCCAGTGGCCAGGTTGTTCCTGACCCCACTGCGATTGGTTTTGGTAACGGTCAGGAATGGGAAGTTCAGACCTATTTGCAAATCAATATTGGCAATTAATTGTTCACTGAAAAAAAACCTGTCATGAAAAATATGAAACATAAATTGATAGCCTTTTCCTTCCTGGTCTCCCTGACGATGCTGGTTGTAGTGAGCTGCAAAAGAGAGCTGGAAGATTTGGATCCGGCCGAATTCCCTTCTACTCCGGAGGTGTTCATTGACGGATTTAGCGCAGGATTGAACTACGGCGCCTTTGGCGGATCTAAAGTAACCGCCTTTGATGTAGACACCGAGGTGAAATACAAAGGCACCTCCTCCATGAAAATTGCCGTGCCGGATGCCGGCGATCCAAAAGGCGCCTATGCCGGCGGCGCATATTTTACCTCCGTTGGACGCGACTTATCAGGCTACGATGCGCTTACCTTTTGGGTGAAAGCATCCAAGTCCGCCTCTATTGATGTGCTTGGATTCGGAAATGATTTTGGAGAATCAAAGTTCCTGACCATCCTGCGCGATGTACAGGTTAACACCAACTGGGAAAAGGTGATTATTCCGATTCCTGACCCATCCAAACTTACTCAGGAAAGAGGCATGTTCTTTTACTCGGAAGGCCCGGAAGACGGACTTGGTTACACCTTCTGGATTGACGAGGTAAGGTTTGAAAAACTGGGAACCATCGCTCATCCAAAGTATGCCATACTGGACGGGCAGGATCAGGTAATATCGGCTGAAACCGGTCAGCAACTGACTATTGGCGGTTTACAAACTTCCTTTAATATGCCAACCGGAGTTGACCAGAGTGTGTCAGCAGCCCCTGCATATTTCACTTTTACTTCTTCCAATCCTTCGGTAGCTACAGTGAGCAATACAGGCGTTGTTACAGTACTTGCAGCAGGCAGTGCCGTAATCACAGCCAAAGTAGGCGAAGTGGATGCAACAGGTTCCATGACGCTAAATTCCACAGGCGCAGCGGTTGGTCCAACCAGCCCCGCGCCTACGCCAACCGTTAGTGCCGACAGTGTGATTTCCCTTTTCAGTAATGCGTACACAAATGTGACCGTAGACACCTGGAACACACGGTGGCAGTTTTCAACAGCCGAAGACTTTGACCTTCAAATTGCCGGAAACGATGTAAAACGGTATCGGGCGCTCAATTTCGTGGGCATTGAGTTTGCCTCCCAGACCATCAATGCCTCAGCCATGACGCATTTCCATTTGGATATCTGGACACCAGATCCGACGGACCTTCCCAAAGCCTTCAAGGTATTGCTGGTTGATTTCGGTACGAACGGCATTTTTGGCGGTGGCGATGATTCCTCTCATGAATTATCATTCACCCGCCCTACCCTTGTTTCCAATGAATGGGTAAGTTTGGATATTCCATTGTCCAGTTTCACAGGATTGGCGAACAGAGCACACCTCGCCCAATTGGTGTTGTCTGGAGACATCCCGAATGTATATGTGGACAATGTGTATTTCTACAACGCAGGATCCGTTACCCCAACTGGCCCACCGGTCNNGCTAGCGGTATAAACCAAACCGTAACAGCAGCACCTTCCTATTTCTCTTTTAAGTCTTCAGACACCGATGTTGCCCTTGTTAATGGAAACGGAGTAGTTACGGTAGTTGGTGAAGGTACAGCAGAAATAACAGCTACATTAAATGGCTTAAGAGCAAGCGGTTCACTAACAATCGAATCTTTAGGTGAATTTTTGCAAGCTCCTACTCCTCCAGCAAGAAATCCTGCTAACGTTATTTCTGTTTTCAGCGATGCTTATACCAATACTCCCGGAACGGATTTTAATCCTAACTGGGGGCAGGCAACCCAGGTTACCCAGGTATCAGTTGCAGGCAACAACACCTTGCGTTATGGCGGTTTGAACTACCAGGGAACTCAATTCGGGAGCAATCTGGATGTTTCCGGCATGACCCACCTGCACCTTGATTACTGGACGAATAATTCCACTGCGCTGAATATCTACACCATCAGCCCAGGTCCGGTAGAAACGGCCGTTGCCCTGACCGTTCCCACCAATGGATGGGTCAGCATAGATATTCCGCTCAGTAGCTTCTCGCCGGTGGCCCTCAACAACCTGATTCAGTTCAAATTTGATGGCAACGGCGATATCTACCTGGACAATCTTTATTTCTACAAGCAGTCTGGCGGAGGCACCGTACCTACCACGGCAGCACCAACCCCTGCGTACAATGCAGCCAACGTCATTTCTGTTTTCAGTGATGCCTACACAAACATTGCCGGAACAAACCTGGGGCCCAACTGGGGCCAGGCCACGGTTGTGACCCAGGTGCCCGTTGCAGGCAATAATACCCTGCTGTACACCGGCCTGAATTACCAGGGTATTGAACTGGGCAGCAACCAGAATTTAAGCAACATGACCTTCCTGCACCTCGACTTCTGGTCGGCTAATTCTACGTCGCTGAAAGTATTCCTGATTAGCCCCGGACCGGCGGAGAAGGCATATACCTTGACGGTGCCAACGGCAGGCTGGACAAGCATTGATATTCCATTGTCTGAATTCAGCCCTACCGTCAACCTGTCCAACGTTTTCCAATTCAAATTTGAGGGGAATGGAACCATTTACCTCGACAATATTCTTTTCCGAAACTAAACCAATCATCCTGTTTGCCATGAAATGGATTCCTTCAACTTTGATAAATAGTGTGCTGCTGATGGCCGTTTTACTCGGCTTTCAGAGCTGTGTGGATGACAAAAACGACATTATTGACCGGAAATACCAACTGGTTTGGGAAGATGCGTTCAACGGCGCAGCCGGAACCTCTCCGGATGCCACCAAATGGGCTTACGATATTGGAATTGGCCCTGGAAATGATGGCTGGGGCAACCAGGAGTTACAGTACTATACTGATCGCCCTGAAAATGCTTCTCTCGATGGAGCAGGCAATCTGGCAATTACGGCACGCAGCGAAAGCTTTGGAGGGCGCTCATTCACCTCGGCGAGGCTAAATACCAAAGGCATTTTCGCCCAGGCTTACGGACGGTTTGAAGCACGTATCAAAATGCCATGGGGACCTGGAATATGGCCTGCGTTCTGGATGCTGGGTGAAAATATTGATCAGGTATCCTGGCCACAATGTGGCGAAATTGACATCATGGAATACAGGGGACAGGAACCCAACCTGATCCATGGTACAGTACATGGCCCGGGATACTCCGGAGGTGCTTCCATCACCAAAAGCTTTGGATTCACCAACGACCGGTTTGATGTCGATTTCCACGTTTTTGCTGTAGAATGGGGCGTTGACTACATTGACTTCTTTGTGGATGACAACCTCTATCAACGGCTCAAGCCCGAAGATATACCTGGTGAATGGGTATTTAACCAACCGTTTTTCCTCATCCTGAACGTTGCCGTTGGTGGCAACTATGTAGGCTTCCCTACCCCGCAAACACCATTCCCCCAGACCATGCTGGTGGATTATGTAAAAGTTTTCAAAGAGGTTAACTGAGCGTATAATGGAACTGCAATACACCCAAATTGGATCTGATAGCTATTTCAAGATATCAGACAGTCATACCCTTCGACCATTCTTCATGAGCATCGTCAGCGATTCCGATCACTGGATGTTCATTTCCAGCAATGGCGGCTTGAGCGCCGGCCGGAAAAATGCGGACTATGCGTTGTTTCCCTATTACACCGATGATAAAATCACGGAGTCTGCTGAGATAACCGGCAGTAAATCCATTTTCCTGGTACAGCAGGGCAACAGTCAACAAATTTGGGAGCCTTTTTCAAGCCGGTATGAGGGCATTCATCGCACCAGCCGGAACCTGTACAAACACATTTTTGGCAATAAGATCATTTTTGAAGAGATTAATCATGATCTGCAATTGACTTTTCAGGTAGAATGGAATTCCAGCGACAAGTTTGGCTTTGTCAGAAAGTCAAGGTTGATCAACCAGGCATCTAAGGAAGTGCGAATATCCTTTTTGGATGGCATCCAAAATGTTTTGCCGTACGGCGTGCCCAGCAGTTTACAAAATAGCGCCAGTAACCTCGTAGATGCCTATAAACGGAACGAACTCGACAGCACTACGGGCCTGGGCATCTATGCCCTGAGTGCCATTATTGTAGACAAAGCTGAACCAAGTGAAGCGTTAAAAGCCAATGTGGTTTGGTCGCTCGGGCTTGACAACCCTACCCATTTGCTATCTTCTCTCCAACTAAGTGCTTTTCGAAAAGGATTGCCCTTGCAGCAGGAAGAAGATGTGAAGGCAGAAAAAGGAGCCTATTTCCTTCATAAAGAAATAACCCTTGCAGCAGCCGGTGAGAAAAGTTGGATGATCGTAGCCAACGTCAACCAAAATCAGGTTACAGTAGCCCAACTGATGCACCTCATCAAAAAGGAAGCTAACCTGTCAGTTCTGGTTAACGAAGATATTAACGCCGGAAGCAAACGCCTGCTGGCACTCAATGCTGCATCTGACGGCTTGCAACTGAGTTCCGACCATCGCCGGGACACCCGCCACTTTTCCAATGTGCTGTTCAATATCATGCGGGGCGGCATTTTTGACCAGAACTATCAAATCGAAAAATGGGATTTTAGCCATTATCTATCCAAGGCAAACAAAACCGTTTTTGAAAAGGCCAAACCGGAGCTGGACAAACTACCAGATGTTTTTTCCTTTTTCGATGTACGGGAAATAGCACAACACAGCGGGGATGTGCATTTCACGAGATTGTGCCTCGAATACATGCCGCTCAAGTTTAGTCGCCGGCATGGCGATCCCAGTCGCCCCTGGAACTGGTTTTCCATCAACACCCGAAGTGAGAAGGACGGCTCTAAAATCCTCGACTATCAGGGTAACTGGCGGGATATATTCCAAAACTGGGAGGCCCTGGCACACTCCTACCCGGGGTTCATCGAGAGCATGGTGTACAAGTTTTTAAATGCCACCACTTTCGATGGATATAACCCCTATCGCGTAACCAAAGATGGTTTTGATTGGGAAACCATTGAACCAGACAACCCCTGGTCTTACATCGGCTACTGGGGCGACCACCAGATTATCTACCTGCTGAAATTCCTGGAATTCATGGAAGACCACGAACCGGGTCAACTGGCAAACCTGTTCGACAAGGAATGTTTTGTGTATGCCAATGTGCCTTATCGCATTAAAAGCTATGAGGACACCCTGAAAAATCCAAAGGACACCATTGAGTTTGATCATGACTCTGACAAGAGAATCCACACCCTGAAAGAAAGCATGGGAGCAGATGGTGCGCTGGTACAAAACCAAAGCGGGAACATCCATACAGTAACGTTCACAGAAAAAATACTTGCCACGGTATTGGCCAAACTGTCGAATTTCATCCCTGAAGGCGGTATCTGGATGAACACCCAGCGCCCGGAATGGAATGATGCAAACAATGCCCTCGTAGGCAACGGTGTTTCGATGGTTACCCTGTGTTACCTGCGCAGGTTCCTGCAGTTTTTCAAAAAGGTTATATCCGCTTCAGGCAACGAAAACGCCCGGGTTTCCTCTGAGTTAATGGTTTTTCTGAATGGTGTTTCCGAAACGCTGAACAACCACCGGCATTTGCTATCCGGCAAAATCAATGATACCGACCGGAAGCGCATCCTGGATGGCCTGGGCAAGGCCGGAAGCGCTTACCGAACCAGTCTGTATGACCAACCCTTTACCGGGAACAAGCAAACCGTTTCCCTGAAGGAAATCGCGCAGCTATTCGACTTGTGTCAACGCTATCTGGAACACACCATTGATGCCAACAAGAGACCGGATCAGTTGTACCATGCCTACAACCTGATGACGCTGGAAGGCAATGAAAAGGTATCGATTTCTTACCTGAGTGAAATGCTCGAGGGCCAGGTGGCCGTATTGAGCGCCAAATATTTGCCTGCTGCAGAAGTATGTGTTTTGTTGGACAGTATGAAGAAGAGCAAATTGTTCCGCCCGGATCAATACAGCTACCTGCTATACCCCAACAAAGACCTACCGGGCTTTTTGGAAAGAAACAATTTGCCAAAAGATGCCGTTGGCAAGTCAACACTGCTCACCCAATTAGCGTCTGACGGCAATACCGATATTATAGAACAGGACATCAATGGGGTGTACCATTTCAACAGTAATTTCAAAAATGCCAACGACTTAAGTGCGGCGTTGGAGGAATTGTTGAAAACTAAATATGCCACTCTCGTTAACCAGGATAAAAACCAGGTATTGCAACTGTTCGAGGCCATTTTTAACCATAAAGCATTTACCGGACGATCCGGCACCTTTTATGGATATGAAGGCCTGGGGTCTATCTACTGGCACATGGTATCCAAGCTTCAGTTGGCGGTGATGGAGTGTTGCCAGAAAGCTGTTGATGACGGAGAAAATGCAGCGGTGATAAGTCAGTTGTTGAATCACTATTACGAGATCAACGAAGGCATAGGTGTACATAAATCACCGGCACTATACGGTGCATTTCCAACCGACCCTTATTCCCATACCCCTGCCGGAAAAGGCGCACAGCAACCTGGCATGACCGGGCAGGTAAAGGAAGATATTTTGAGCAGATTCGGCGAATTAGGCGTGCTGGTGAAAAATGGTCAGCTTCATTTCAACCCCAGCCTGCTCCGGAAAAGTGAATTGCTGGAAGAGTCTACGGGATTCAATTATGTTGATGTGCACCAGGAAACGCGGCAATTACCCCTGGAAAAAGGCTCGCTCTGTTTTACCTATTGCCAGGTGCCGGTGGTATATACCCTTGCAGAAGCAAACAGCCTGACCATAGTAACCCGTCACAGCGCACCGGCTACACGAAACGAATGGATTATAGATGAAAATACCAGCCGGAAAATCTTTGAAAGGTCTGGCGAGGTACTGCAGATTCATGTTCATATCCAAGAGTCAATCCTTAAATAACATGAAAACCAGATGGCAGACAGCGGGTATCCTGTTGGCTTTGGCCTTCCTTTTTTCAGGCCATGCCAGGCCGGTTAATCAAACCTATTTAAACAGTAAAGCATTGACAGCGAAAGACATCCTGGGCAATCCCAGATATTTGGCTATTTCGTACGGTGGATACCGTGGAATCAGTCGTGAATTTCAGCCAACCGTGGAGCAATTGAAAGAGGATATGAAACTCCTCGCTGCCATGAATATTCGGATCCTGCGTACCTACAATACCAAGTTGGCTGAAGCTTCCAACCTGTTGAAAGCGATCCATGCTTTAAAACAGGAGGACCCCAAATTCGAGATGTATGTTATGCTGGGCGCCTGGATTGACTGCCGAAAAGCATGGACCAATCATCCGGACCATGACCATGAAGACGAAGAGGCCAATACTGCCGAGATACAGCGAGCCGTTGAGATGGCCCGGCAATATCCTGACATCGTCAAAATCATTGCCGTAGGCAACGAGGCTATGGTACACTGGGCCGGCAGTTATTTCGTACAACCCTGGGTAATCCTTAAGTACGTGAACGAACTTCAGGCATTGAAAAAAGCAGGCAAGCTGCCCAAAGACCTGTGGATTACCAGTTCCGACAATTTTGCCTCCTGGGGTGGAGGTGGCGCGGAATATCATATTGATGACTTGACCAGGCTGTTTAAGGCCGTTGATTACGTATCTGTACACACCTACCCTATGCATGACACGCATTATAACCCCGCTTTTTGGGGCAACTTTGAAGGGGAGGAAAAATTATCGGACACCCAAAAAATTGCAGCCGCGATGACTCGCGCCCGGGATTATGCCATGGGCCAATACAAGAGCGTAGCTCGTTACATGAAAAGCCTGGGCATTAAAAAACCCATCCATATTGGTGAAACAGGCTGGGCCAGTGCATGTAACGGCCATTACGGAGCTGAAGGATCAAAAGCAACCGATGAGTATAAAGAAGGGCTTTATTACCAGTTGATGCGGGAGTGGACGAACCGGGAAAAAATCGCATGTTTTTACTTTGAAGCCTTTGATGAAATCTGGAAAGATGCAGCCAACCCGGGAGGCTCTGAAAACCATTTCGGTTTGTTTACACTCGAAGGAAAAGCCAAATATGCCATCTGGGATCAGGTAGACAAGGGCGTGTTTAAAGGTTTGTCGAGAGACGGGCACCCTATTGTAAAAACCCATGATGGAAATAAAAACACCATTCTGCAGCAAAGTCCTTTGCCTCCGGTTAAGCAAGGAAAAGCAGTAAAAAATTGATTCATTACAGAACCACCTGGCATGAAGACTTCTTTTCAAAACGGATGTATTCTTTCCATCATTACCATGCTTGGTGCTTGTACTACCATGGATAAGAAATTGCACGTGGAGGTATATGAAACTTCTGCCGGCGGCAACAAGCTCCAGCAGATCATGGAATTGCCTATTGCCTATTGCCTTCTGTCTCTCCTCTCCCTGTCCCCCATCTTCTCAATGGTCACGGAT
>DLXL01000102.1:50526-54256 GCA_003448025.1 Saprospirales bacterium
AGATCATGGAATTCCCTATTGCAGAAAAGACAGTGGCTATTAAGCTCCTGCCAGATCAAAAATTCCAGACCATCACCGGGTTCGGGGGCTCGTTTACTGAAGCTTCGGCTTCACTGCTAAATCGGTTGAGTAAAGAAAACCGCGACAAAATCCTGGAAGCTTATTTTGGAGAAACCGGCGCCCAATACTCCCTGACCCGTACCCATATCAACTCCTGCGATTTTTCATTAGGGCATTATTCATATGCACCGGATGCCGGCGACAAAGCCCTGAAAAACTTTTCCATCGAAGCAGACAAAGGCGATATCATCCCTATGATCAAAGATGCGATGGCCATTTCCAAAGACGGGTTTAAAATACTCTCCTCTCCCTGGACGGCTCCTCCCTGGATGAAGGACAATAACAAATGGGTGGGCGGTAAGTTATTGCCGGAGCATTACGATACCTGGGCATTGTTCTGTTCCAAATATATAGACGCTTATAAGGCCGAAGGCATCGACATCTGGGGGCTCACTGTGGAAAATGAGCCATTAGGCAACGGCAACAACTGGGAAAGTATGCATTTCACACCGGAGGAAATGACCTCGTTTGTACAAAACCATTTGGGCCCGAAATTAGAAGCCGATGGGAAAGGCCATGTTAAAATTCTGGGCTACGATCAAAACCGGGAACATCTGCAGGAATGGGTGGATGTGATGTTTCGGGATGAAGCCTCTTCCAAATATTACGCCGGCACAGCTATCCATTGGTATGCCAGCACGTTTGAGGTCTTTCCCGATGCGTTGCAATATGCACATCAAAAAGCACCCGGCAAACACCTGATTCAATCGGAAGCCTGCGTGGATGCTGAAGTTCCCAAATGGCAGGACGATGCCTGGTATTGGAGCAAGGAAGCTACCGACTGGGGCTGGGACTGGGCCCCGGAGCAAGACAAACATTTACACCCGAAATACGTACCTGTTCACCGATATGCAGGTGACATCATAGGCTGTCTGAACAATTGGGTTGACGGCTGGATCGACTGGAACATGGTGCTGGACCGCCAGGGCGGTCCCAACTGGTTTAAAAACTGGTGTGTAGCCCCGGTTATCGTTGACCCGGAAGCAGACCAGGTGTATTACACGCCGCTTTATTACACCATGGCACATTTCAGCAAATTCATCCGGCCCGGTGCGGTGCGGATAGGATTTGACAATCCGGACAATGCACTCATGGTCACTGCCGCTCAAAACCCTGACGGTTCCATTGCCGTTGTGGTTTTTAATCCTACGGAAAATGAAAAACCACTTACCCTCTCCTTAGCAGAAAAATCTACCCCATTGAAAATCAGTGCAAAAGCAATTCAAACCATATTGATTCACAAACGAAACACCCGCAATGAGTAATTCTACAACATCAACAGGAAAAGTGCCTTTCGGGCTAAAATTTGCTTTTGGATTGGGAATGCTTGCCAATCAATTGTTCCCTGCTATGTTGGGAATATTCATTGTGATTTTAATTGATAAATTAGGATTTCCAGGCTGGATGCTCAGTGTGATCTATTTTATACCTAAACTTTTTGATGCCGTAACAGACCCAATCATGGGTTTTATTACAGATAATACGAAATCTAAATGGGGTAGACGAAGACAATATGTGATTATAGGTGCTATAATAACAGGTGTTTCATTCGCCTTTATGTGGCAATTATATGCTACAAACTCGGTGAATTATAATTTTTATTATTTTATACTTTTCTCTTTAGCTTTTTATTTAGGAATAACCATTTTTAGTGTGCCTTTTGTAGCAATGGGCTATGAAATGAGTGATGACTTTCACGAAAGAACCTCAATCATGGCTACTTCACAATTAATTGGACAATTGGCATGGGTATTTGCACCTTGGTTGTGGGTAATTATGTATGATGAAACACTTTTCCCTACAGCCGAAGAAGCAACAAGAACATTAGCGGTATATGGAGCCATAGTTTGCACCATTTTAGCCATAATTCCAGGTATTTTTATAAAAAGCCAATCAACTTTAAATGAAAACTATGAGCCTTTAACGCTTTCAAACGCAAGTCGGAGCTTTGATTTGATCATTCAGGGATTTAAAGAAGCCTTGAAAATAGTTCCATTTAAAAAATTGTGTATTGCTACATTTTTTATTTTTAATGCATTTAATACTACAGCAGGATTTTCCTTTTTTATTATTAAATATTATTTGTTTAATGGCACTGGCCAAGGCATTTGGCCTACATTGTTTGGGTGCGTTGGTGCTTTATTTACAACGGTACTGATTATTCCTATCGTTGCTAAAATGTCCAAAGTAATGGGCAAAAGGAAAGCATTTATTTGGTCTCAATCGCTGTCCATTCTCGGATATGTTTCACTGTTTTTTCTATTTGTTCCAGGGAAACCTTATTTATTTTTATTTGCGTTGCCCTTTATATCATTTGGAATAGGCAGCTTATTTACCTTGATGATGTCAATGACATCCGATGTAATTGATATTGATGAGTTAAATACAGGCAAACGAAGGGAAGGTATTTTTGGAGCAATCTATTGGTGGATGGTAAAATTTGGTTTAGCTATTGCCGGGCTTTTGAGTGGTGTGATTCTAACCATTATAGACTTTAACTCTGGTGCGCCTACGCAGACATACGAAACCATGTTTAACCTAAGGATATTCTTTTCAGCGATACCACTTGCTGGTACGCTGATTGCTATTTGGGTTATGTTGGATTACGACGTATCCGAAGAGCGCACACAGGAGATCCGTGCAGCCATCAACCAAAAAAAGGCAGCCCTAACTACCTCATCAGGATATGTGCAAGGGAAGTTACGCTCCATTACGAACGGATTGGATTTGACTACAAGTACAGGATTGAATTTTAGCAATAAAACCGATGCTGAAATTAAGTCCATCTTTTCCCAAACGCTCCAAGCCGGGCTGCATGGATTGTGTTTCAGCCCATACACCGAAGGTCAGTCGGCAGGAGATACTTTGTCGGAATCCCAGATTCGCCGGCGAATGGAAATCATTGCTCCCCATACCAAATGGGTGCGCTCCTTTTCTTGTACACAGGGCAATGAATGGACACCAAAAGTAGCCCATGAAAAAGGCTTGAAAACCATGGTGGGCGCCTGGATCAGTCATGACAAGGAAAGAAACGAAAGAGAAATTCAGGCACTCGTGCAATTGGCTAATGATGGATTAGTAGACATAGCAGCAGTGGGCAATGAAGTATTACAACGCAATGAACTCTCTGAACAAGAGCTCATACAATACCTTCAACGGGTACGTGCATTGTTGCCCAAACATATACCATTGGGTTATGTGGATGCTTATTATCATTTCCTCAACAAACCAGCGTTGGTAGAAGCCTGTGATGTGTTGCTGATCAACTGCTACCCGTTTTGGGAAGGAGCAGATAATGACCACGCGCTGAGTTACATGCAACAGATGTATGAACTTGCCACTCAGGCAGCCAAAGGAAAAAAAGTTATCATTACCGAAACCGGCTGGCCAAGCAAAGGTCAAAGTGTACAGGCAGCCTATCCAACGGCCGCCAATGCCATGAAATACTTTATTCATACCCAGCAATGGGCCGGACTCAACAACATCGAACTGTTCTATTTCTCCTCCTTCGACGAATCCTGGAAACTTCACCATGAAGGAGAAGTAGGCACCCAATGGGGCCTTTGGGACATCCATGAAAAACAAAAGTTCGCATAAACCCCAAAAACCC
>DLXL01000102.1:54486-55991 GCA_003448025.1 Saprospirales bacterium
AGGGTCGCCCCTACATAAACCCTATAAACCTCATAAACCCCAAAAAAACCCATAAACCTCATAAACCCCAAAAACCCCAAAAAACCCTACACATTCAAACGATGTCATTCAAAAAAGAAAAAATTCTGGCGCTGTCTGGAACAGACTATTCCGGAAAATCGCCCGAGCAGTTGCAAAAACTCTTTCGTCAAACATTGGAAGGAGGAATGCATGGCCTTTGCTACAGCGCCTACGAAGAAGGCCAGAAACCGGGTGATATATTAACGATCGATCAAATCCGGCGACGTATGGAGGTCATTGCTCCATACACGAAATGGGTACGCTCTTTTTCCTGTATAGAAGGGAACGAACTGGTACCGAAAGTTGCCCGTGAATTTGGCATCAAAACCCTTGTTGGCGCCTGGTTGGGAAAGGATAAAGATTTGAATGAGCAGGAAATAGCCGGCCTGATTCAATTAGCCAAAGATGGATATGTAGACATAGCTGCTGTTGGCAATGAAGTTCTCTACCGGGAAGACCTGAGCGAAGAAGAACTGCTTGCATATATCCACCGCGTGAAAGCAGCTATTCCGGAGGTGCAGGTTGGCTATGTGGACGCCTATTACGAGTTTACCGCATGCCCAAGCATCACTGAGGCTTGTGATGTGATCCTTTCCAACTGCTACCCTTTCTGGGAAGGCTGTCAGTTAGAATATTCACTGGTGTATATGAAGCAAATGTACCAGCAGGCAATGCAGGCAGCCAATGGTAAAAAGGTAATCATCACGGAAACCGGCTGGCCGAGCCAGGGTAAAAGCCTGGAGGGAGCCGTCCCATCCAAGGAAAATGCGATGAAATACTTCATTAACACCCAGCAATGGGCAAAAGAAGACGGCATTGAGATTTTTTATTTTTCCTCGTTTGATGAATCCTGGAAAGTAGGCGCCGAAGGCGATGTGGGCGCTTATTGGGGCTTATGGGATATGCACCAAAATCTTAAGTTTTAACCTGATTGGCTTTGTGGACATCAGAGCTATTTTAGAATATTTCAAAAATTGTTAATATGAAACACTTTACACTTTTTTCCTTTCTGCTCTTATCGGCATTTGTGCATGGGCAGATCACTTTTCCAATTGACTTTCAGTCAACTTCCATTTCCTACACATTTACTGATTTTGGTGGCGGACAAATGAGCCTGGTGGACAACCCCGATATGTCCGGAATTAATACAAGCACCAAAGTGGCACGAATGATCAAAAATATTGGAGACCCCTGGGGAGGCAGCCTCCTTGAGCTGGCCAATCCTGTTGATTTATCAGTGAACAAGCACTTTCGACTAAAGGTATGGACGCCTGGTGCGGGTCGAAAAGTGCTTTAAAAAATTGAAAACCCATCAAACGGGGGTATTGCTTACGAGCAGGAAAAAACAACCACCGTTTGGAATGCCTGGGAAACACTGGGTTTTGACTTCACTGGAGCCAATCCTTCGAATGTATATCAAAAAGTGGTATTCATTTTCGACCTTG